>JAQBOS010000472.1 GCA_028287925.1 Mucilaginibacter sp.
AGTAATCCGCATATCAACGCTTCAAAATTAAAGGCGGAAGTATTTATTAATTTAAGCGGTGCATTAGTCAGCGTACTTTCCAGGTATAATAGCTGCTCAAGAATATAATTCGCAACAAAATATAATATTAATAATATCCCCATTTCATGCATCAGCTTAACAGCTTCACTCCGAAACATAATACCTTTATAAATATTATGGATGATATTATTGATTATCCACGCTGTTTTTAATACCAGGTACAAGATCCCGAAAACCAAAATCATCTCAAAGGCAACCATCCATCTGGGACATCTTGCTACTTCTTTTCTCACCCTTAGATCTGCATTTATACTGATGTTTTCAAGAGAATAATTATCATTTAACTTTGCTTTGTCGCCTTTAAATCCAGCAAACGAAGCAGCGTCAATCTCCACCGAAGGTATAAGCCACGTATTTATCCCGGGCCTTTCATTATACCCTTTTGATAAACCTGCGCCTTCCATAAATCCCTGATATGCATCTGCTGCGACATCCTGCAAAAAAAAGGCTGCAAAGGATATATATATGGCAATTTGTAACAAACGTATTTTTTTCATAACTAATTTATTGATGCAAATAAAAGATTTATTTATTATAAATCAAAATTTATTTGTTGATTTACAATAAAAATTAATTGACTATCATTATTATTTTTTGATTTTGTAACATACATGTCAATATCAATTTGTATATAAACTTTTCATAACAATTTTATAGCTTTGCACGTTCTATTCTAAAAACAAGAATCGAGGTTAATAAAATAAATGAGACAACTCAAAATAACCCAATCCATTACCAATCGTGAGTCGCAATCACTTGATAAATATCTGCATGAAATTGGTAAAGTTGATCTGATAACAGCCGAAGAAGAAGTAATATTAGCGCAGAAGATAAGAGAAGGTGACCAGGCTGCATTAGAGCGCTTAACAAAAACTAACCTTCGTTTCGTGGTTTCTGTAGCTAAACAATATCAAAACCAGGGTTTAACTCTTGGCGATTTAATAAATGAAGGTAACTTAGGTTTAATAAAAGCTGCAAAACGCTTTGACGAAACCAAAGGTTTTAAATTTATATCATACGCCGTTTGGTGGATCCGTCAGTCAATATTGCAGGCTATTGCCGAGCAATCACGTATTGTGCGTTTACCATTAAACCAGGTGGGGTCATTAAGTAAGATCAGTAAGGCATTTTCAAAGCTTGAGCAGGAATTTGAGCGTGAGCCATCTCCTGAAGAGCTGGCAGATATGCTGGAGACTACAGTAGATAAAATTTCTGATACGCTGAGCAATTCAGGCCGCCACGTATCAATGGATGCGCCATTTGTACAGGGCGAAGAAAATACATTGCTCGACGTATTGGAAAACCAGGAACCAAACACCGATTCAATTTTAATTAATGAGTCGTTATCCGAAGAAATAAAACGTTCACTTTCAACGCTTACCGAGCGTGAGCGCGAGATCATCGTTTTGTTTTTTGGATTAGGTACTAACCATCCATTGTCGCTTGAAGAAATAGGTGAGAAATTCAATTTAACACGCGAGCGTGTACGCCAGATAAAAGATAAAGCGTTACAACGCTTACGTCACACCTCAAGAAGCAAGATCCTGAAATCATATTTGGGATAATTTAAGAATCAAGACTTTAAGAGTCAGGAAACAAGAGCCGGGAGAAATTCCGGCTTTTTTGCTTTAGATTTTTTCTCATAAGTTACATTCCTTCTTTCGCAGGACTTCGTCCTTTCAGAGTTTTGGCTTTTTTTCGATTTCCTGACCAAAGGAAAGGGTCTAATGTGTTAGCGCAGAGCAAAGCCCTGCGAAAGATAATGTTCAGCCATTCTTGATATTGAAACCTGTTTTATTAATGAATTTTAATTTCTTTCAATACCTGTAACTATCTTACTCAAAAAGTGGTCTATTGGTTAATTACCAGCAGATGCGAAAGCTTTATCTCATATTATCCATTTTTATTATTTGTCAGCATTATGGTGCGCTGGCTGATAAAAGGATAATGCCTGGTAATATAAGTTTCAAAACTATATCCGGCAAGCTTGATCCGGATCCCGAACCTTACGCTGATTTTACAACATTGGTAGTGCCGATAAAAAGAGCCGGCAACCTGATAATTGTTGAAGCGCAGGTTGATTCATTAGAAGGCAACTTTGTTTTGGATACCGGTGCACCCGGCCTTGTATTAAATGAAACTTATTTCAGGTACCTTCCAAATATTGATGACCAGGAAGCCGCCGGTATAAACGGAGCATCCGCAAGCTCATTTACCACTTATGTGCGTAATTTTAAGATCCTCGACCTTCAATATAGCCGGCTAACCGCACATGTTACTGATCTTTCATTTATTGAGAACGGCAGGAACATAAAGATCCTTGGTTTACTGGGCACGCGTTTATTTTCGAAATTTGCAATTACCGTTGATCTTTTCCATAATGTGCTTTATATTCAAAAGCTTGACAAGAACGGTAATATACCTGAATCGGAACGGATGTTTCATGATCGTTTAATGATAAGCCCGTTCAAGTTTTTAAATAATGTTATTTTTTTAAAAGGAACCATTAATAATTATACCTTATGGTTTGCTTTTGATAGTGCCGCCGAAACGAACCTCCTTGATTATGGTCGGACAAAAAAAATAATCCAGTCTATGCAGGTAATTGGCCGTTTAAAATTAACCGGCGTGGGGGGCTCAAATTTCGAGGTGCTTTATGCCAAATTTGATCAGTTAACGGTTGCTGATCATACATTTACAAAAAACAGGACCTTGATTACCGATCTTGAAAAGATGGGTAAAGCTTACGGAAATACGGTGGATGGTATTTTAGGGTATGATTTTTTTTCAAGGGGGATATTTACCATCAACTTCGTTAAAAAGGAATTTGAAATGTACATTTATAATAATTAATGATAATGAGGTGCGGCAGATCTGTTTTTATAGTTCTTGTATTGCTGATCAGCAGTATGAAAACTGCCGTTGCCCAAAATCAAAACATCCTGTATATCGCCAGTAATCAC
The DNA here is from genome assembly GCA_028287925.1 of Mucilaginibacter sp. GTDB lineage: Bacteria > Bacteroidota > Bacteroidia > Sphingobacteriales > Sphingobacteriaceae > Mucilaginibacter. Next base: position 3,045 of record JAQBOS010000472.1, read on the forward strand.
CTGATCTTGCAGATCGATCTGAAATCGCCTTCAAAACAACTGGATAGCATTCTAAAAATTGCAGGGATAAGCGGCACAAACGCGCAAAAAGTTTTAAAAGAGGATTTTGCAGCGATAAAAAATGATGGCTGGAATATAACTGAGCGTAAGAATAATATTATCCGGTTTGACAGGTCGTTAACAGTTTTAAATGATAATCCGCAGGATGCGCCATACGAAATAACCATCCATATTCCTGATTTTGATGGGAAACCGGGTTACCCTGCGAAAATTGACTATGGAGTTAATAAATATGCAAAGGCAACTGTATTTGGGTTATCATCCGGATTAACACGGTTTATTCTTCCTGGCTCTACCCGTGCAAGAAGAGTTTTCCTTTCAGGTAGCTTTAATAACTGGAGCACGCTAAAAGGGGCAATGAAAAAAGCCGATGGCGGCTGGATAATTGACGTTAAGCTTGAAGCCGGCGTTTATGAGTATAAATACATTATTGACGGCCGCTGGACAACGGATCCTAATAACCAGCTGCAGGTTAATGATGGCGAGGGAAACACTAACTCGGTTTTCTTTAAATATAACTATACTATAAAACTGCCGGGCTATCCATCGGCCCATAAGGTGGTGGTGGCAGGTGATTTTAATAAGTGGGATGAAAATGAGCTGGTGATGGAAAAAAAGGGCAGCGCCTGGGAAAAACAGCTCTATTTAAGCGACGGGCGGCATGTATATCATTTTTTGGTCGACGGCAGCCGGGTGCCGGATCCGGCAAGTACGGGTAAGGTAAAAGACGAAGACGGTAAGCTAAACTCTGTTTTAAACCTTGGGGGAGCTATCACTTTTAAACTGAATGGCTACAAAAATGCAAGAAAGGTTTTTTTAGCCGGCGATTTTAATAAGTGGAAACCAAATGATATCAGCCTTGCAAAAAGTATAGACGGATGGGTATTAAAAACAACGCTGCCGGCCGGTAATTATCAATACAAATTTATTGTTGATGGTAATTGGATCACTGATCCCGCAAATCCGCATTATGCATTTGAAGACGGTGAAAGAAATTCATTTATAGCAGTAAAACAAAATTATACCTTTAAATTAAAAGGTTATTCCGGAGAAAAAACCGTTACCCTGAACGGTAGTTTTAACAACTGGGATGATAATGGCTATACCATGGCACACAAGGGGGATGAATGGGTGATAAGCTTTTACCTAAAGCCGGGGAAGTATTTATATAAATTTAAGATCGGTGATAAGTGGATAATTGACCCTGGTAATAAACTTTGGGAACCCAATGAATTTGATACAGGTAATTCTGTTTTGTGGATGGAGTAATGAGGTGAAAGCTGAAAGGTAAAAGGCGAAAGGTTAGAACAGACTTACGAAGTTTTCAAAACTTCGTAAGTCTTTACAAAACAAAAAAACGTTTTACCTTTAACCTTTTGCCTTTTACCATTTTAAAATATGATAACAATACCAATATACCAGGCTGATGCCTTTACTGATAAGCTTTTTGGCGGCAATCCGGCTGCTATTTGTCCCCTGGATGAGTGGCTGCCTGATGAAAAAATGCAAACTATTGCAATTGAAAATAACCTTGCCGAAACAGCTTTCTTTGTTAAAAACGATACCGGTTACAAGCTACGGTGGTTTACGCCGGAGTATGAAATAGATTTGTGCGGGCATGCTACACTGGCATCGGCACACATCCTGTTTACACAATTAGGGCATAAGCAGGATGAGATCCATTTTGAGACGGTAAAGGCCGGAACGCTTATTGTAAAAAGGGACGGAGATAAATATACAATGGATTTTCCATCGAGGCCTCCGATCCATATCGATGCGCCTGTTGGACTGGTTGAAGCTTTAGGCGAAAAACAACCGGTAGAAGTTTTAAGATCGAGAGATTATTTTTTGGTTTATGAATCGGAAAGCGAGATCCGCGACATCTCACCTGATTTTTTTGCACTGTCGAAAATGGACACTGTGGGCGTAATTGTTACCGCTCCCGGCGATAAGGTTGATTTTGTATCCCGTTTTTTTGCTCCCGGCGCAGGGATCCCCGAAGACCCGGTTACAGGCTCAGCCCATTGTAACCTGATCCCATACTGGGCCGAAAAACTGGGCAAAACCAAACTTCACGCCTACCAGCTCTCAGCCCGAAAAGGCGAGCTTTGGTGCGAGCTAAAAGGCGACAGGGTACAAATGAGCGGCAAAGCGGTTACTTATTTAAAGGGAGAGATCTTTGTGTGAGGGGAAAGCTGAAAGCAGAAAGTCCAAAGCTGAAAGCTTGAGCTTCTTGGCTTTCTGCTTTTAGCTTTCACCTTTCAGCTCATCAATACCCCACTGTAAATCTTTCCCTTATATGCTGCGGATTCATTATTTCATCAATAATAGCTACGGCAAAATCTTCCATGGAGATGTGGCTTTGGCCATATTCATCAAACAGCATTTGGTCCTTGCCCGTACGGAAATTCCCTGTGCGTTCGCCGGGTGAGATCTCTGCCGATGGGCTGATATAGGTCCACTCCAATTCCTTTTCTTTTTGATAGATCTTTAATGCTTCGCGCTGTGCTAACGACGCCGGTTTATATTCTTCCGGGAATCCTGGTGCATCAACACTTTGCACGCCCGGTGCAACTTCAAGACTGCCCGCACCGCCAACTATTATCAGCCGCTTTACATGAGCTTGTTTTAAGCCATTTAAAAGCGGTACCGTTACTTCTGTAATGGTTGATGGTGTTGAACCCTTTGAGAAATTGTATGCACTTACTACCGCATCATGATCAAATACAGCAGATTCCACATCCTGCGTGTTAAACAGATCGCCTTTGGCCACCCGCAAATGGGGACTCTCCAGCTTATAGTCTTCCGGATGGCGTACTATGGCGGTAACATCATGGCCACGGTTTAAGGCCTCGGTAACTACACGGCTGCCAATATTACCGGTAGCTCCAAATATTGCTATTTTCATATGTAGAAAAGCTAAAAGCGTAAAGCTGAAAGTCAAAAGCCTCAGCTGCATAAGTAGTACAACAAAACAAAAAGCTTTTTGCTTTAGTCTTTTTGCTTTTAGCTAAAAAAAGTCATTTTTATAATGATTTTTTTAATTACTTTGAAGGTTCGAAAATTTAAGGATCGGGATAACGTAAATGCAGCTTACTAAGTTAGAAATCAAGGGATTTAAAAGCTTTGGCGATAAAATAACTATTAACTTTAATGAAGGTGTAACTGCTATTGTGGGCCCGAATGGTTGCGGAAAATCAAACGTTGTTGATTCTATCCGCTGGGTGCTGGGTGAACAAAGCACCAAAATGCTCCGTTCCGAAAAAATGGATAACGTTATATTTAATGGTACCAAAAGCCGCAAAGCTGCCAACCTTGCCGAAGTTTCACTCACTTTTGATAATACCAAAAATGTACTCCCTACTGATTTTTCGCAAGTAACTTTAACCCGCAGACTTTATCGCACGGGCGAAAGCGAATACCGCCTTAATGATGTGCAATGCCGCTTAAAGGATATTACCGATTTGTTTTTAGACACAGGTATCGGCGCCGATTCGTATTCTATCATCGAATTAAAAATGATTGATGAGATCATTACCAATAAGGAAGGCTCGCGCAGGAATTTGTTTGAGGAAGCCTCAGGGATCTCAAAATATAAGCTGCGTAAAAAACAAACTTTCAATAAGCTAAAAGATACAGAAGCTGATCTGGAAAGGGTGGAGGACCTGCTTTTTGAAATTGAGAAGAACCTTAAAACGCTGGAGAACCAGGCAAAGAAAACCGAAAGATATTACCAGATAAAAGAGCAATATAAAGCGCTCAGCATAACGTTGGCCTCGTTCAGGATCGCCTCATTCAGCGAATCATTGGCCAGGATAGAAGAACAGGAGCAAAAACACAAGGAAGGAAAATCGGGCATTGTAACACAAATTGACACGCGTGAAGCCTTTTTACAGCAGCAAAAGCTGGATAGCCTGACCAAGGAGAAAAATCTTTCGGTACAGCAAAAAGCGACAAACGAATATGTTTCAAAGATCCGCGCTTACGAAAGCGAAAAGAAGATAAAGAACGAGCAATTAAAATTTCAGCAGGATAAAGAAGCGAGGTTAACGGAAGAGCTTGATAAGGATAAAACACAGTTTAACCATGTGCTTTATAATATAAAACGGCTGCTGGAAGAAAAACTGCAGGAAGATGAAAATCTGCAAAAAATACAACTGCAGGTAACTGACTTAAAAGAGGCGGTAGATGAATTAAGGGCAGAGCAAGCCGAAGCTAAAAATGAGATCGCCGAGCTTACCAATATCAATACCCGCGTACAGAACCAGGCTTATAAAGCAGAGAAAGACCTGGATATTTTAAAGATCCAGGAGCAGGCATTGGAGCAGGAGGGCCAGCGGAATATGGAAGACGCTACCAATAAAGAGGCTGAGCTTTCTCATTTTAATACCGTTGTTGCCGGCTTGCAGGAGCGTGTTGAGGCTTCTGAAAAGGATTTTAATTCAATTGTTGACTTTGAAACTAAGCTGCAGGAACAAATAAAATCAACCGAAACAGAGCTTAACACAGTACAGGAAACCATTATTCGCGAAAGCCGGAAGCTTGATGCCAAGCAAAATGAGTATAACCTTACAAAAAGCATGGTTGATAACCTGGAGGGTTTCCCTGAATCGATCCGCTTTTTAAAGAAAAATACAGAATGGTCTAAAAACGCACCGTTATTTAGCGATATATTATTTTGCCGCGAAGAGTACAGGGTAGCCATTGAGAATTACCTGGAGCCGTTGATGAACCATTACGTGGTTGAAACCTATAACGAAGCCATAAAAGCCATTAATTTGCTAAGTAAAGCTGCACAGGGCCGCGCGCAGTTTTTTGTGCTGAGCAGCTATGAAACAGCAATGGGCTTTTCTGAAAAGTTAGAATTGGAAGGCGCCATCCCTGCATTAAATGTAGTTGAAGTTGAAAAGCAATACCAGCCGCTTTGTGATCATTTGCTGAAAAACGTTTACCTGGTTAATGATGAAAATGACAATGCCCTAAACAATGCAGATTTGCCCGATGGCGTAGTGTTAATTGGCAAAAGCGGCAAGTTCAATAAATCAAGGCACGCCTTGGCTGGTGGTTCGGTAGGGTTGTTTGAAGGTAAACGGATAGGCCGGGCAAAAAACCTGGAGGCATTGCTGAAAGTTATTAAGCTGATTGATGTTGAGCTAAATGATTTTAAAGTTCGTTTTGATGAATTGCAGAATAAGCTTTCATCATTAAAAGCATCAGGAAAAGCTGCCGAAATAAAACAAAAACAACAGGAATTAAACCTGTTAAATACCGAGCTGATAACCGTTAAGACCCGGCAGGAACAATACCAAACCTTTATTGAAAATAGCCTTAACCGCAAGGAAGACATTGCCCGTAAAATAGACAGCATTAGGGAGGAAACAATTGCATTAATACCGCAGCTTGAGGACCTTAAAGCCCAAAAACAAACGCAAGCCGATCTGTTAACAGAAAAACAGTTGGCTTTTAATGAGCTGAACGAATACGTTTCGATAAAATCAAACGCTTACAACCAGGACAATATCCGTTTTCATCAGCAGCAAAATAAGGTATCGGGTTTGATAAAGGATTTAGATTATCGCGAATCTCAAAAGGAAAACCTGGAAGGCCGGATAAAACAGAATAACGAAGAGCTGGAAAAGGTAAAGCTTGCCATACAGGAAAATTTGCAGCAGTCGGATAACTCTGATGATGACCTGCTGGAGATGTATGAACAAAAGGATCTGCTTGAAAAAGCCACACAGCAGGCCGAGCAGGAGCATTATGCATGGCGCGGAAAGATCTCTGAAACGGAAGAGGAAATTACTGCGTTAAG
>JAQBOS010000478.1 GCA_028287925.1 Mucilaginibacter sp.
TACCTGCTTACAGGTATTTGCATTTTATTGCTTGTTTTGTCAGCAATTTTCTTTAACCGTAAAATGGGGATTAAAGGACCAATTACAAGAACGTTGAATGCCTGATTACCCAATGCGAAGATGTTTATCAATTTATCAAACGTTTGCGCAGTATAAGTGGCCTTAAAATCTCTTTACCAGGAAAGATAATTTATAATTTCATCTTCTATTCAATCTAAATAATGAAAAAAATAATGTTACTGTTTGTCCGTGTATTCTTTTTATTAATTGTAGTTAGCACTACCGCTATTTATGCTCAAAAAGCACAAAATTATGTTGTAATTAATACGTCTGACAACGGGCAAGACATTATTGTTAAAGCTGCGCATGTTACGCCCTCGCCCCGGCAATTGCGCTGGCAGCAACTGGAGCTAACGGCATTTGTAAGTTTTGGTATGAATACCTTTACCAACCGTGAATGGGGTAATGGCAAAGAGGACCCAAAGCTATTTAACCCAACCAACCTGGATGCAGCACAATGGGTACGCATCTGTAAGCAGGCAGGTATAAAACAGATCACTATAATAGCTAAGCATCATGATGGGTTTTGCCTGTGGCCAAGTAAATATACCGAACACTCGGTAAAAAACAGTCCATGGAAAAACGGTAAAGGCGATGTGGTAAAAGAGCTGGCCGATGCCTGCCACCAGCAGGGTATTGGTTTGGGAATATACCTTTCACCATGGGATATGAATAATACTGACTATGGGGATACTGAAAAGTATAATGCTTATTTCATGAATCAGCTTACCGAGCTATTGAGCAATTATGGCAAAGTTGACGAGGTGTGGTTTGATGGTGCTAATGGCACAGGCCCTAACGGTAAAAAACCTGTATATGATTTTAAAGCCTGGTATAGTCTAATCCGTCGCCTGCAGCCCGGGGCTGTGATAGCTATTATGGGGCCCGATGTGCGCTGGGTAGGCACCGAAAGCGGGTATGGGCGCCAGTCTGAATGGAGTGTAGTACCGCTTGACGAGCAGTCAAATACCGGTACCGAACAAAACTCCCAAAAAGATATTGCCTTTGCTCCTAAAGGAGATATGACCGGCGACGACCTGGGAAGCCGGGATAAGATAGCTAAAGCTAAAGAGCTGGTATGGTATCCTGCCGAAACGGATGTTTCTATCAGGCCCGGTTGGTTTTACCATGAAGCAGAGGATCCAAAAGTAAAATCTCCTGAAAAACTACTTGATATTTACTATAGTTCAGTTGGCCGAAACTCTGTCCTGCTGCTTAATATTCCGCCTGACAAGCGAGGTTTGATCAATGAACAGGATCAGAAAAATTTACAGGAATGGAAAAATATAATTGACAATACATTTAAAACTAACCTGGTAAAGGACGCAAAGATCATCTCTACAAATGGCATAAACCCGGAGGCGCTGTTAAATGGCAGCACACATAATTACTGGACCACCAAAAACCAGGATACCACCGCAACTATACAAATAAACCTGGCCAAACCACAAATATTTGATGTATTGCTTTTGCAGGAAAACATTGCGGTTGGCCAGTGCATTGAAAAATTTAACCTGGAGTATTTTGACGGCAAAAATTGGGAACAGATAACGGAAGGAACCACAGTTGGTGCGAAAAGACTGATCCGTTTTAAAGCAATTACGGCTCAAAAGGTAAGGCTAAAAATAATATCGTCAAGATCGAACCCTGCTTTAATCGCTATGGGTTTATATAAACAGCCGTAAAATTATTGATTTTCCGGAAGCAGGTATTTGTCTGCATGAAATGGTTGCGATACAAACAAGATTACTCGTTTAAAGGATAACCAGGTGAGATTGGTTAGTTGATTGATTGATTAATAAGGCCGGCTACTGCCGGTCTTGTTATGATTTAAAAGGTTAATAAACACGTCTAAATACACTGTAAAATAATTACTAAATAAAACCATATTATGAAAAGAATCTACCTGGTTATTTGCCTGGTCCTATCGGGAAGCATTGCATTTGCTCAACAAACAAACGACGCTGCAATTGTTCCAAAACCTGCCTTATTAGAAAAAGGCATAGGATCATTTACCATTAGCAAACACACCAATATAGTGGCAAAAGGAGCCGATGCCTGGAAAGTGGCAGGTATGCTCAATTACTTCTTCCTGAAAAAGTATGGATTTACATTAGGGATAAATAATAATGTAGCTACGGGCGCTATTACCTTAAATACCTTATCGCCGGAAAAACTACCACATGAAGGTTATGAACTTAGTGTAAATAATAATGGTATAAAAATATCAGGAGAACCGGGTGGCGTTTTTTATGGTGTTCAGTCTTTATTGCAATTAATTCATGTAAGTGGTAATCAACTTTTAGTTTCGGCAGTGAATATTAAAGATCAGCCAAACCTTGCTTATCGCGGACTTATGTTGGATGTTGGCCGGCATTTTTTTGAAGTAGCTGAAATTAAAAAGATCCTTGATGTAATGGCAAGCTTGAAATTAAACAGATTTCACTGGCATTTAACAGACGACCAGGGCTGGCGTTTGGAAATAAAAAAATATCCAAAACTAACTACCATCAGCGCCTGGCGCGATTCAACAATTATTGGCGGGTATGGCGATTTCAAACCATTTATTTATGATGGAAAAAGAAGTGGTGGCTTTTATACCCAGGAGCAGGCGCGTGAAATTGTAAAATATGCCGCAGAAAGAAATATAGAAGTAATTCCTGAAATAGAAATGCCTGGCCATAGTACCGCAGTATTAACCGCTTATCCTGAATTGGGTAATGGAACCGGTCCATATACAGTGCCGGGTTATTGGGGTGTGCATAACACCATTTATAACCCGGGTGAGCCAACCTTTAAATTTTTAGAAGATGTGTTAACCGAGGTTATGGCTATTTTCCCGGGTAAATATATCCATATCGGCGGAGACGAGGTTCCAAAAGATGAATGGAAGAATTCAGCATTTGCTCAGCAGGTAATACGCGATAATCATTTAAAAGATGAAAACGAATTACAAAGCTGGTTTATCGGCCGGATGGAGAAGTTTTTAAATAAAAACGGAAGGAATTTGATAGGCTGGGATGAGATCTTAGAAGGCGGTTTAACAGCTAACGCTACAGTAATGAGCTGGAGAGGTGAAGAGGGAGGGATCCAGGCAGCACAACAGGGGCATAATGTGATCATGTCGCCGGGTAGTAACATGTACGTAGACCATGCCCAAGCTAAAGATGGCAAAACTGAACCTTTGGCTATTGGCGGGTTTTTACCGCTGGATGTTGTATATAATTATAACCCGTTACCTGCCGTCTTAACCCCCGATCAGCAAAAACACATATCAGGGGTACAGGCAAATATGTGGACAGAGTACGTGGCAACCAATAACAAACTGGAATACATGATATTCCCACGGATAATTGCTCTTGCAGAGGTTGGATGGACTAAACCAGCGGATAAGGATTACGAAAGCTTTAGCAAAAACAGGTTGCCGGAGTTTTTAAAGAACCTGGAAAGATCAGGAATAAACTACAGGATCCCGGAAGCAGATATCAAGATTAATGACGACACACAAATAGGAAGAAAAAAAATAACCATCACCTCTTTAGTTACGGATAGCAAAGTATATTATACGATTGATGGGCATAAGGCAGACAATACAACAAACTTATACACTGGTTCAATAACAACACCTTTTACTAATGGACGCCCGTTAACCCTGAAGTATATTATAGTTACACCTGCAAACAGGGTAAGTAATGAATTTAGTGTGGATCTTAAATAAACAGGTTTGATGTTACGACTAAAGAATTATTTATAAACTAAAATATATAAATGAGAAAATTTATCCTGTCTGTAAGCTTGGTGTTTTTCACTTTGAG
>JAQBOS010000483.1 GCA_028287925.1 Mucilaginibacter sp.
CAAACATATTTAAAAAAGCAGGGTATAAAACTGCAATTGTAGGCAAATGGCACCTGGGCCTTGGCGATGCCGTGGCAAAAGATTGGAACGGAGAAGTTAAACCAGGGCCCAATGAAGTAGGTTTTGATTATTCTTTCATTTTTCCGGCAACAGCAGACAGGGTACCTACAGTTTTTTTAGAAAATCACAAGATAGTGGCGCTGGATGCTAACGACCCTATTGCTGTAGATTATACCAAAAAGATTGGTGATGACCCGACCGGTAAAGAGCATCCTGAGCTATTAAAGCTAAAATCATCCCCGGGCCAGGGTCATGACGGGACTATTGTGAATGGCATAGGCAGAATTGGCTACATGAGTGGCGGAAAGCTGGCCCGATGGGTGGATGAAGAGGTATCGTCAACTTTTTTAGCAAAAGCAGAGGGCTTTATGGAAAAGAATCAAAAGGAACCATTCTTTTTATACCTGGCTTTAACAGAACCCCATGTGCCCCGGATGCCCGCAACGCGCTTTAAAGGTAAAAGCGGATTAGGCTTACGCGGGGACGTTATTTTGCAACTGGACTGGACCGTGGGCGAAATTATGAAACAACTCAAATACCTGGGGCTGGATAAAAACACGATAGTTATATTCTCCAGTGATAACGGGCCGGTTTTGGATGATGGATATGAGGATGAAGCCGTAGCCAAATTAAACGGACATACGCCGGCAGGCCCGATGCGGGGTGGTAAATATAGTGTTCTTGAGGGCGGTACAAGAGTCCCGTTTATCATAAGCTGGCCGGGCAGGGTCAAACCGGCAGTTTCAGATGCTTTGGTATCACAGATAGACATGCTGGCTTCCTTCTCTGCATTTTTAAAGCAGCCTGTACCAAGCGGGGATGCAAAGGACAGCGAAAATTTAATAACTGCTTTTTTAGGAAAGTCCGATCACGGCCGTTCAATATATGTGGAACAGGGCGGGGCGCTTGCTATTGTAAAAGATGGATGGAAATATATTACGCCAAACAAAGGTGCTGCTTACGACAAGTTAGTAGGCATAGAGACCGGCAACTCTTCTGAACCCCAATTGTATAACTTAAATAAGGATGTTGGCGAGAAACATAATATTGCCGCGCAGTACCCGGAAAAGGTAAAAGAGTTGGATGATTTGTTAAACCAGGTTAAGGAAAAAAAATAAAAATCAGATCTTAGGACGTTCTATCTTAGCTATTCAGTAAGATCAATTTTAAAGGTAAATGATAATTAAATTAAAGTTTTTACTGTTTATAGTATGTATTTATTTGTCATTAGGGGCGTGTAAACAAAAAACAGCTTCAAAAAATGACATCGTAAATCATTTACCTGTACCTAAAAGTAAGGCAGCTTGTTGCGAATCAAATATCCCGGCCCGGTTCGCGGCCCTTAACACTAAAGCTAATCTTCAGCCACTATCAGGCGCCTATAAGTTGCATGAGGGTATGGTTTTGATAAAAGCAGGTACGTTTATGATGGGTGGAGACAACGCACAGGCGGCAGCAGATGAATACCCAAAACATAAAGTTATTGTAAATGATTTCTGGATGGATAAAACCGAGGTTACCAATGCGCAATTTGCCAGGTTTGTAAAAGCTACCGGGTACATTACAACTGCCGAGCTTAAACCCAATTGGGAGGAGCTGAAAAAACAAGTGCCACCCGGTACGCCTAAACCAAATGATAGTTTACTGGTTGCGGCATCATTAGTGTTTTCGCCGCCAAACCACGCCGTGCCATTGGATGATTATAGCCAGTGGTGGGTGTGGAAGAAAGGCGCCAGCTGGAAACACCCGCAGGGGCCGGGCAGCAGTATTAAAGGGAAAGATAATTTGCCGGTAGTACAGGTATCATGGTATGATGCAGTTGCTTATTGTAAATGGAGCGGCAAGCGTTTGCCTACCGAGGCGGAATGGGAGTGGGCCGCCCGCGGAGGATTGAAAAATAATATTTATCCCTGGGGTAACGAACCTGTTGACCAGGGAAAGCCTAAAGCAAATACCTGGCAGGGACATTTCCCGGATAACAACACCTTAAAAGATAAGTTTTACGGATTAGCCCCTGTTGCGTCCTTCGCAGCAAACGGCTACGGCTTATTTGATATGGCGGGGAATGCCTGGGAATGGTGTGCCGATTATTATAATAACAAATATTACGAAACAGTTGCAGCCGGGATTACAAATCCCCGCGGACCTGCTAAAAGCTATGACCCTGATGAGCCTTATGCAAAAAAAAGAGTGATAAGAGGAGGCTCATTTTTATGTAACGATAGCTATTGCTCTGGCTACAGAGTAGCCCGGCGAATGAAAAGCACGGAAGACAGTGGTATGGAGCACCTGGGTTTCAGATGTGTACAAAATAACTAGTGTTATGTCAACAGTCTTAAGACTTGCGACATAAGACTGTTGACTTAACACAACCACGGGCGCCTGGTCAACTATTCAATAGATCATCCTGAAAGCAAAGATTCTTAATAATGTTTTATTTTAGTATTTGTAAACAAATAGGCTTACTATTTATTAAGGGTTTTTATATTCAAGTGTGTGAAGTAATTAGCTTTAGTTAGATCGTTATATAAAACTAATGTTTATAATATGTTAATTTACAGTTGTATAGTTATTTTTACCTTTCCCATTCCTAATGGTTTACCTGCAAGACTAATTAGACCTGAGCTGATTTTTTTGAATATTTATTTATAATTTGTTTACAAATAGTAAGTATATTTGTACATATACTAAACAAAACGATTAAAATCCAGCTGTTATAGGGTAATCAAAGCACACAACTATAACTATTTACGGTTTGCAGAACTAATTATAAACAACCTGATATAAAATGAAAAAATCAATTATTGCCCTTAGTTTTCTTTGCCTGGTATTACAGGTAAATGCACAGCTTAAAAATGTAAAACATATAATTTTAATTGGCTGCGATGGCTTTGGCGCTTATGCGGTGCCTGATGCTAAAATGCCCGTACTTAAAAAATTAATGGAAACAGGTTCCTGGTCATTAAAAGCAAGATGTGTATTGCCTTCTTCCAGCGCAGATAACTGGGCTTCTATGTTAATGGGAGCCGGACCAACAGAGCATGGTTATACCGAATGGAATAGCAAAGTGCCCGAAATTCCTTCTGCTACAACCACAAAATACGGGATCTTCCCTACCATTTTTAGTGTGATCAGGGATCAGAAGCCGGCCGCAAAAACAGCTGTAATTTACAGTTGGGGCGGTATTGGGCCGTTAGTTGAAAAAGACGCCATTACTTTTGTTATACCTGGCGGTGACGCAGGCGATGATTTTTGTGTGGACACAGCCGTGCGGATCATAAAAAAAGAGAAACCGTTTTTTACATTCATTCACGTAAGCGAGCCTGATGGGGTTGGGCATAACATTGGACATCGCACACCGTCTTACTACGACACGTTGCAAAAAGTAGATGTAAGGATCGGGAAAATTGTACAAGCTGTAAAAGATGCGGGGATTGAAAATGAAACCATTATAATAGTAACTGCCGATCATGGTGGTATTAATAAAGGCCATGGCGGTAAGTCATTGGATGAAATACAGATTCCCTGGATTATAAATGGCCCCGGTGTTAAAAAAGATCATGAGATAAAAGATGTTATTATTACCTATGATACCGCCGCTACTATTGCCTGGATCCTTGGCTTAAAAATGCCGCAAAGCTGGCGTGGCAGACCCGTGGCAGAAAGCTTCAAATAATTAATAGATACGAAGGCTATTTCAAACAACAGAACGAAGCCTGCTGCCTTATGACAATGATGTTTTTCATTGTCATAAGGCAGCAGGCTTCGTTGTGATTTTTTGTTTACTTTTGAGTGAAAAAAAAAATTATGGAAGATGATATTATCCTGAAGATCAGTTACCGGATAAAAGAAATAAGAAAAGAAAAACGCATAACTATTCAGGAATTGGCAGACAGGGCCGGCGTAAGCAAAGGGCTCATCTCGCAAATAGAAAATAACCGTACCATCCCTTCGTTGCCGGTATTGATGAATATTGTGCATTCGCTAAATCTTGATCTGACGGTTTTTTTTAAAGATATCTATTCCGTTAACCACCAGGAAAAGGTTTTTGTAATCCGCTCTTCCGATTATAAACCCCTTAAAAAAGAAACGGCTAAAGGGTTTGATTACC
>JAQBOS010000503.1 GCA_028287925.1 Mucilaginibacter sp.
ATCCATCAATATTACATCGGGTGTAATATCGGTCAGCATAGCGGTTAATTGTTTACCGTTTGAGGCCTCAAGCACTAAATCAAAATCGGCACAATCTTCCAGGGTCGCTTTTAAACCATTTCTGAAAATCTTATGATCATCCGCAATGGCTAATTTAATTTTTCCCATGATTTAATTAAAAGTCAATAAATATAGTTAAAATCAGTAATTATACTATTACTCTAATAATTGTAATGGTACCATTCCTGGGTTTTGTATATACATTTATCTCACCATTAATAAGCTGAACACGACTTTCGAGGTTTTTAAGCCCGTAACCGTGCCTAACATCATCCATATTAAATCCTTTACCATTATCTTTAAATTCCATTAATAAACCCGTGGCATCTTTTGTGATGGTTAAGTGAATAATGGTAGCTTCTGAATGTTTAATAACATTATTAAACAACTCTTGTGCAATCCTGTAAAATGCCAGCTCAATTTCGGGTGCCAGCCGTATGTCGTCAAGGTTATTTTTACAATGAACCTTAACACTTGTATTTTGCTCAAATTTCAAGCATAACCCTTCCAGGGCTTCTTTCAGTCCGTAATCTGTTAAAACAGGGGGCAGCACATTATGAATAATATTGCGGATCTCCATGATACACTCATCAGTTAACTTTCTGGTATCAGCCAGTAAAGGCTCCTTAGTTTCGCCAACAGCGCTTTTATCAAGCCGGTGCAGGTTGAGTTTTATGGCCGATAATACCTGGCCAACACTGTCATGCAGATCCTCGGCCAGGCGTTTTCGTTCATTTTCCTGTGTTTCAAAAACAGCATTAAGCAGGTCAGTTTGTTTTTCATCATGCAGTTTACGCAGATCTACCTGGTTCTTTATCATTTTTCGCTGGTAGATGATAACGAAAAAAAATAAAAAACCAATAAGTACAACAATCACAAGCGTGCCTGTAATTAATACCGGGATCAGATCGTTTTCTGGGGCTGTGGTTTGCAAAGCAGTCCTACTGTAAATAAAATGTTAGCGATAATATTAGTTATATAGTTTATCATGTAAACTTCCTTGTGCGTATTTAATAATTGTTTAAAAAGCATGAACAAAAAAATATTGATCGCATAATAAAAAAGCACACCGGCATTGATCCAGAATAGCCCTTGTTTTTCAATATGTATAAATTCCTGCTTGTTTAATAACTGGTAAAAATACGCTAATGAAAAGAAAATAAGCAACACATTTAAAATGGTGTTGGATATTGAAGGATATTCCCAGATCCCCTCTACAAAAACAAGATTAAATATGGAGATAAGAATAGCTATCAAACCCAATACTACAATTGTTTTTTTGAGTGTTGTTTTAAAAAAGGCATAATAGTAAATAGCCACAAAAAACATTATGCTAATTAAGACGAAAAAATGCAGAACCGGATAATTATTGCGCTCAACCAGTTGCATTGAGAAAAAAAGCCCCAGATCGACCAAAAACGAAACCAGGAAAAATGCTGCTGCTATCTTTAATATTTTATCCAGGTGCTTGTAATTGTACAACGCCGCAATAACCGGAAAACACCCTGATACAATAGAAAAAATATTTAGAAAGGACGCTGCCGACATAAAGTTATTTTATTACAGCTCTGATATATGCACCGACATCACGTTTTTAGGGCAGCCGGGGGAGCCAGGGCATGGATTAGACTGTTGACCAAGAACATCAAACGCTTTTACCGCTTTCATGTCAGTTTTAGATAATTTTTGAGCCGAGGCAGTATTAAGCATATCATGGCCATCGCAAGTTACGCCTGTTATAATAAGGTGCCTTTCGCCGCCTTCTTCGCCATGGCCTTTACTGTGCGCATGGTGAAAACGCAGACCTACACAACCAGGTTGGCTTAATATTTTTTCCAGTATTTCTTTACCAAAAAAATGTGAATGAGGCTCGTGCGGATGCCTGTCCCTGTGGTTTTTTGTCCAGCTTATAGATAATTCCAGATCCCAGTCCTCGCCTTCTTTACCGCTAAGAAGATTAGGTTTTTTCGATTGTTCCATTTGTTTAAGCAATTAGGTTTTTATTAATAAGTTTTGATAAAACTAATGTTTATAAGTTATTATTTCAATTGC
Organism: Mucilaginibacter sp.; assembly: GCA_028287925.1. Lineage (GTDB taxonomy): Bacteria > Bacteroidota > Bacteroidia > Sphingobacteriales > Sphingobacteriaceae > Mucilaginibacter. The sequence goes on from JAQBOS010000503.1 coordinate 2,113, forward strand.
GCTAAAAGACACCCGCAAGGCCTGCTAATCGAAAAAATACATAACCCATTCATTATCAATTATAAATAACTAATTTAAATTTTTTACGCCTGAAACATCACGTAGTTTTACGCATTAAATTCCGTGCTACTACGGAGACCAAATAGTGACTTTTTGGGAGCTATTAAGGCTTTATTATCATCCTGCCACCTTTTGAATGTGCATTAAACTCGGGCGCATACATGCTTTGGATAGTGGTTATCCCAGTTGAAAAATCTCCTGGCTGGGTCACCCGCAACTGGTATTCAAATACGTAACTGCCTTTATTAAGGTAACTTATAAAAAAGTTGGTTGCCACATCTTTAGTTACCTGGTAATAGTATAAACCATCCTGGTATTTATAGGTGGATAAAGCTTCTACCGGCTCAGTTCCCGAAGGCCGCATGTCTTTTAACTGCACATATTCAAAATCACGGTCGGCTTTTAGGTTCACAACCACTTTTAACAGGTCACCTGTTTTTGGCTGATGAGCGGCATCAACAGCAACTAACACCACCCCGGCATCAGTCTGCTTTTGAATAAAATACTTTCTTTCCAACTGAATGTTGGTTTGTGCCGATGTGATCTTATCTAAATTTTCGAGATATTGCCAGTGCAGCGCACTCCAGCTTATATTAGTACTATTATTTTTTATTTCGATTTTGCCTAACGATGGTTTAACCTGCTCATCAATCCAGCTGGTTTTCAGGTAGCCTGTTCCGGCATCTGCTTTAATACCGGGCTTTAATTCTTCCAGTGGTTTGCCATCAAGCGTAATAACTGATGCACCATTAGCTGCAAGCAGATCACTACCCTTTAGCAACAGGGCATAGCAAGCGGCTGCCGTGGCGGTAGTGGTTTTCCAGTTATTGGTTTGTTTATTGCGCAGCAGCCAGATCTTCATTTCATCAACAGCTTTGGTATTATTACCCACTTCGGTAAACAACGCTATCATTAAGCTTTGGGTGGCCACAGGGTCCTGGTACCAATAATAACCCCGTTGATTTTTTGCCCAGTACATTCCCAATTCATCGGTTTGTTGTGCGGTTTCTAAAAGGGAGCGTTCTATCTGCAATGTTACAGCCGTTTTTTTATACCGCAGCATGGTTAAGGCAATCATCCCCTGCTCATAAACATTAAGTTGTGTCCACTGCGTTGCGGCGCGGGTTAAGTAATTGTTCAGCAAAGTTTTTAAAACGCCATCCATTGGTTTGTTCAAAAAATAGCTGCGGGTAAACCAGGCCTGAATCTCTATAGCATTAACCGAACGGGTTGCAGGGCCCTTGTTTTTCTTTTGCTGCTTATCATCATCAATTAAGCGGGCATCCGTATATTTTAATGCATTATTGGCTATTGCTTCCAGGTTCTTATCATCATTAATGTGCAAATGTTCCAGCTCGCCAATGCCTTCCAGGATATGTTGGGTTATAAAACGATCAGACCGGTCGCCGCCAAACCACGGGAAGCCTCCATCAGGCAATTGCATTTTTTGCAGCTTATCCCGGTTAAGCTTTAGCTCATCGCTCATTTTATTCAGGTCAAACAGCAGGGCGATCCGTTTTTTCTGTTCCGATTCATTGGCAGCGTCCTGCAGCCAGGGTGTTTCCTCAATTAATGTGGCTTTCAACTCCTGGTTCTTTTCCAGGTTCGAGAGCAGCTCAGTGCTGTTGGTGTTTTTCCATTGGTTAAACACCTGCTTAATTGCAGGCAGCTTATTAACCAAACTGGCAGCCAAACTATTTGCATAATAGCGGCTAAACGTTTGCTCCGAGCACTCGTACGGAAACTCCATCATGTAAGGCAAAGCCTGTACAGCATACCATGCCGGGTTTTGGGTATATTCCAGCGTTAAGGTTTTGTTTTTCAGGGTTGTACTGGTTTGATTTACCAGCTTATCAAAAGTAAAGCTGCGGGTTTGTCCGGCGCGCACCATCATCGGCATTGATTCTGTAACCAGCATGTGGTTTGGCAATACCGGCAGGGTGTTTTCTTCGCCGTCCGTATACTGTCCGGCATCAGCAGTAAGGCGGTAGGTTAATGCATCCAGGCCTGCGGGGATCACTAAGTGGAAAGTAACTGCTTTGTTGGTACTCCCCGCAACTTCAAACTGCTGCTCTGCATCAGCCTTGATGCTAAACAAGTTAACCGGCTGCATATTTAAGGCATTAAAAAGCTGCATTTTAACCGTGCCTTTTAAGGTTTTACCAGCCAGGTCAGCTAAACGGGTTGATATAGCAATGGTATCTCCTTCCCTTAAAAAGCGGGGCATATTAGCATTTATACTCAATTGCTTTTGGGTAACAACCTCATCTTCAATATAGCCGATTTGAAACTGTTTTGTATGGGCAAACGCTTTAAAACGCCATTTGGTTAATGATTCGGGAATGATGAACTCAACCATGATCTCTCCTTTTTCGTTGGTTAGCAGTTGCGGATAAAAGAAAGCCGTTTCATTAAAGTTTTTGCGGATGATGATGGGTTTTGATTTGAGTTTAAGCACCATATCAGGGTCACGTATTTCATCATACATCATAGCTAAAGGTGGTGCATTTTCAGTTACCTGAACCCCACCAACTTTACCTTCTAATGCTGAAGCAGGTGTAGTGGCCCCTCTTAGCGTTACAACAGCAGCGGATGACATAGCCATTCTTTTTTGCACGCCATACCCCGTTACTACTACCACTTCATTCAAACTGTTTTTATCAGCGTCCAGCTTTACGGTTAAGTTATCGCCTTTCGTGGTTGCCAGCTCTTGCCGGACATACCCAATAAAATTAAATACCAATTTACCATTTACAGGCACCTTGATCTTAAAATAACCTTGTGAATTGGTGGTGGTTGCTATTGTGGTTCCTTTAATAGCTATCACCACGCCCGGCAAGGCCGATCCATCTCTTGTATCCTTCACCCTGCCGCTTATCACGTAACCGCTTTTAACCTTTGCAGCATTTTGCAGGTATTCCCTCTCCAGGCGCTTATCGTTTTCGGCGTTCATGGCGTTTATCTTTGCCCTTTGCAAATATCCGCTGTAACCGTTGTTATATCCGCCATAATAGCTGTAACCAAACATATTCAGCCTTTCATAATCGCGGTTAAGGATATTAGGATAATTGTTGCTGTTTGCAATAGCGTAAGTTTCAGCGGCATTTATAAAATCATAACTGTTCCAGGCAAAATAATTGGGCAGGTACCTTTCCTGCCGGTCCAACAGTTGCGGCCAGTTTTGTGCAGGCGCTATGTCATCTAATGAGGCATCATACAGCTCAGCCAGCATTTCGGCGGCTTGTTTTTCATTGGCCGGATTGGTTACCCGCAACTTCCATTGCTCCTTTTCGCCGGGCTGCAGCTTATTTCTAAAGGTGAGGAAGCTTATTTTCAGGTTTTGATCCGGGT
>JAQBOS010000519.1 GCA_028287925.1 Mucilaginibacter sp.
CCGCTCAACACATCGGCTTTGGTCATTACCATTTGGGTAACGCCGTTAAGCATAATGGCATACTTCAAAGCAGGCAGGTCAATCCAGCCGGTACGGCGCGGTCTGCCGGTGGTAGCGCCAAATTCATGGCCTATTCTGCGCAGCTCTTCGCCTGTTTCATTATCAAGCTCCGTTGGGAAAGGGCCACCGCCTACACGGGTGCAGTACGCTTTAAAAATCCCTATCACCTCGCCTATTTTGTTCGGAGCAATGCCAAGCCCGGTACAAGCGCCAGCTGTAGTAGTGTTTGATGAGGTTACAAAAGGATATGAACCAAAATCAATATCAAGCATGGTGCCTTGTGCACCTTCTGCCAAAACCTTTTTACCTTGTTTTAAATAATCATTCACCAAATGTTCCGAATCAACCAACTGAAATTTATTGATCAGCTCAACAGCTTCAAAAAATGCTTTTTCACGTTCTGAAAAATCAGCCACCTCGCCATATAACGAGGTTAGCATAGAAACATGCTTATCAACCAGCTTCTGGTAGCGCTCTTTAAAATCAGGTAAGGTAGTATCGCCAACCCGCAAGCCGTTACGGCCTGTTTTATCCATATAAGTTGGCCCGATACCTTTTAAGGTCGATCCTATTTTACCATCGCCCATCTTCTTTTCAGAAGCAGCATCAAGCAACTGGTGGGTTGGTAAAATCAGGTGCGCCTTTTTGGCTATCATCAGGTTCTTTTTGGCTAAAAGATCATGACCGGCATCTTTTAATTTATCAATTTCCTTTTTCAGGGTAATAGGGTCAATAACAACCCCATTACCTATCAGGTTCATGGTATTTTCAAAAAATATACCCGATGGGATAGTATTCAGCACAAACTTTTTACCATCAAACTCAAGCGTGTGGCCTGCATTGGGCCCGCCCTGGAAACGTGCGATCAGGTCATAACCTGCGCTCAGTACATCAACAATTTTTCCTTTACCTTCATCGCCCCACTGGAGGCCTAATAATACGTCAACAGCCATTAATTTCTATATTTTATATTGGAATTGTTTTTTGTTGTTTTAATAATTTCTTAAATTCTTTTTAAATCATAAAATACATCACGCACTTCGGAGAATTTTTGCAGCATAATCGGGATATTCAAAATCTTCGGGACAATTCTTAAATTCGGGATAAGCCCTAAATATCCCCTCTTTATAGTTTATAAAATCGGTTATCTTTAAATTAAAGATAAGACAGCAGAAATTAACTTCTTTAGGACCAAAACATTTCGTCGAAACAATTTTCTCGCGGATTTTTTTATCGCCATAAAAGTTTCTAATCGCTCGAAAATCCTCACAAGTACCTCTATAAATAAGCCTTTCAAGTATATTTAGCATATCAATCTTATAGTCGATCTTATCCATATCAACATCCCAAAATGCTTGTTTGCTTAAAATAGGCTTATTCATTTTACTGGGCTTTTCTATCGCAAAAACCTGCGCGTAGTTTTTCGCAGTTACCATACAGGTTTAATGAGTGATGTTTTATTTCAAACTTCAGCAAGCCGCCCATCATGCTTTGGATCTGCTGGATCCTTGGATCACAAAACTCAACTACTTTACCGCAGTCAATGCAAATAATATGGTCATGCTGTTTATAGCCATATGATTTTTCGAACTGGGCCATGTTTTTCCCGAACTGATGTTTGGTCACCAGGTCGCATGATACCAGCAGCTCTAAAGTATTGTAAACCGTTGCCCGGCTAACGCGGTACTTTTTATTTTTCATGTGGATGTATAATGACTCCACATCAAAGTGATCGCTCCGGGAATATATTTCTTCAAGTATTGCAAAACGCTCGGGGGTTTTCCTGAGATTTTTATTTTCAAGGTACGCCTCGAAAATCTTTTTAACCATTGCTATGGTTTCCTGTTGAGACATGTTTATTTATTAAAGGACAAAGTTATTAATAATATATAGAATCAAGAAAGCAGGAGTCAAGAAATCAAGACACAAGAGTCAAGAGGTAAGAAACTTACTAAAAATAAATATTGGCTTAACAAGTCTTGAAACTCTTTCTTCGTTCTTAAATCCTGATTCTTGATTTCTTGCTTCTTTTCTCAAGACGCTTTTTCAATTACAGAGTCAAACCTGTTTACCCCGGTTATGCCTTTTACTGTTTTTAATTTCCTTACAAGGTTTTCCAAATGGTCGGTATCATTTACATAAACCATAATTGATCCTTCAAAAATACCATTATCACTGTCAACCGTAATTGAGCGGATGTTTACTTTAAAATCATTTGATATCACGGTGGTTAACTGGTTTATCAGTCCTACTTCATCAATCCCGGTTATTCTCAGGCCTGTTAAAAACGCCAGCTCCTGTTGATTCGTCCACCTTGCTTTCACAATGCGGTAACCGTAATTTGCCATCAGTTTAGCGGCATTGGGGCAATTGGTGCGGTGGATCTTTATACCGTCGCTAACAGTAACAAAGCCAAATACATCATCGCCGGGGATCGGGTTACAACAGTTAGCCAGCTTATAATCTATTTTTTGCATATCCTCGCCAATCAGCAGCATATCGCTGTCTTTGGCTTTTATGCTTCGCAACAGGCTTTGTACCTGTTCGGCTTCTATCCTGTCCTGCGGCTTGTTTTCAATTACTTTTTCCGATGCCTGGTATTCTTTCAGGTCCTTCATATCAATAGTGCCTTTGGCAATATTGTAAAAAAGGTCCTGCGTTGACGGCAGCTTAAAGAAATAGCTCAGCTTATGGATGTTTTCTGAATTGTAAGTGATCTTTAATGATTTCATCTTACGCTCCAGGATCTCTTTGCCGTCCTCGGCTATTTTGCGTTTTTCTTCTTTTAAAGCCGATTTTATCTTGGCCTTGGCTTTAGCGGTAACAACGATATTCAGCCAGTCTTCTTTAGGCGTTTGCTTGCTTGATGTAATAACCTCTACCTGGTCGCCATTCTGCAGCTTGTGGCTTAAGGGCACCAGTTTATGGTTAACCTTTGCCCCTATACAGCTTGCACCAACATCTGTATGGATCTCAAAAGCAAAGTCGAGTGCCGTTGCGCTTAACGGAAGTTGGATAAGAGCTCCCTTGGGAGTAAAAATGAAGATCTCGTCAGAGAATAAGTTCATTTTAAAATCATCCAAAAAGTCAAGCGCATTCGAGTCGGGATTTTTAAGCATATCCCGCACCTTCTGCACCCAAAGATCAAGTCCGCTGTCTGTTGATGATTCCTTATATTTCCAATGCGCCGCAAACCCTTTCTCGGCAATTTCGTTCATCCGTTTGGTTCTTATCTGCACCTCAACCCATTGTCCGCGCGGCCCCATTACCGTGGTATGCAATGATTCGTAACCATTTGCCTTCGGCGATGAGATCCAGTCGCGCAATCTGTCAGGATTTGGCCGGTAAAGGTCAGTAACTATAGAATATGCTTTCCAGCAATCGGCTTTTTCACTCTCGGGGGTACTGTCCAATATTATCCTGATGGCAAAAAGGTCATATACCTCCTCAAAAGGGATAGACTTTTTCTTCATTTTATTCCAGATAGAATGGATCGATTTTGGTCTGCCGAACAAATCAGCCTCCAAACCCTGGCCTTCCAATACTTTTTTTACCGGGTCAATAAAATCCCTGATAAACTTTTCTCTTTCAGCCTTCTTTTCATTCAGCTTGTTTTTAATAAACTGATAGGTTTCTCTTTCCATGTATTTCATGGAGAGGTCTTCCAGCTCAGATTTTACGGCATACAGCCCCAGGCGATGCGCCAGCGGGGCATACAAATAAACAGTTTCTGACGAAAGTTTAAGCTGCTTATCGCGTGGCATAAACTCCATCGTACGCATATTGTGTAAACGGTCGGCCAGTTTTATCAATATTACCCTTACGTCATCGGCAAGGGTAAGCAGCATTTTACGGAAGTTTTCGGCCTGTAACGAACTATTGGTATCAAATACGCCCGAGATTTTTGTTAAGCCATCAATTATCATGGCCACCTTTTTACCAAATTCCCTTTCAATATCATCAAGGGTCATATTGGTATCTTCTACCACATCGTGCAATAAAGCACATACTATTGATGTTGTTCCCAAGCCAATTTCTTCGGCGGCTATCTGGGCGACGGCTATAGGATGGTAAATATAGGGTTCGCCGGATTTACGGCGCATATCCTTATGGCTTTCCAACGCCATTTCAAATGCCTTGCGGATCATCCGCTTATCGCCCTTTTGCAAGGTTGATTTTGAGGCACGCAATAAAGCGCGGTATCTTTTTAAGATCTCATTCTTCTCGGCTTCCAGGTCTATCACTAAGTCTTTCATTTTAGCGCTTTCTTCTTTATCACTCTAAATATCATAAACTTGCAATAAAAATTATAATTGCAGGTTATATTAATTACCCAAAAAAATTGCATTAGTTTTGTACTACGTAAAATTATGAAATTTATTGGCTTATTGTCGCTGTTTTGTTGCTTAATGGGATTTGCAGAAGCCCAAACGCAACCTATTGTACCAATACTTGGCAAAAATGATACCATCAAAACTTACGCAACGCTTGATAGCGGCAAAATGATCCCCTGGATTGTAATTGCTGACATAAAGATTACTGATACCCGCATTTTTAAAAGCCAGGCAGACCTGGATAATTACAGGCGTTTACGCTACAATGTACTGAAAGTATTGCCCTACGTACGCTTTGCAGGGCAAAGATATCGCCAGCTTCAACGCGACCTTGCTTTAACAGGCAACAGGCACAAGCAAAAAGAGCTGATAAATACATGCGAATCTGAAATAAAAGGTTTATTTAATAAAGAGATCAAAGACCTGACAATTAGTCAGGGTGAGGTTTTAATAAAGTTGATTGACCGCGAAACCGGGAATACCAGCTATGCAATGGTAAAAGAATTAAAGGGCGGTTTTAAAGCTTTCCTTTTCCAATCTGCCGCCCGCATTTTCGGCCATGATTTGAAGGAGACCTATGACCCTGACGAACAAAAAGATATTGAAGCCATCCTTAACCAGGCAGGATACGTTTCATCGAACAATTAATAATGGTTGATAACAGCATTTATCAGTTTAATATCCAGCAACTAAACGGTGAGGAATTAAGCTTATCTGAATATAAAGATAAAGTTCTTTTGATAGTTAATACCGCTTCACAATGTGGTTTTACGCCACAGCTTAAGGAGCTTGCTGCATTAAAAAAAGATTTTCCAGGGAGTGATTTTGAGATCCTTGCCTTTCCTTCAAATGATTTCGGGGGCCAGGAGCCTCTTGAAGGCCCTGCCATTTCTGCATTTTGCGAAGTTCAGGAAGTAAACTACCCGGTATTTGATAAAATAAGGGTAAGGGGGCCATACGCACATCCTTTATATAAGTTTTTTGCTGATAAAAAGGGCAATGGCAAACTAAGTTCTGTACCCCGTTGGAACTTCCATAAATTTTTAATAAACAAGTCGGGCCGGGTTACCGATTTCTTTTATCCGTTTACCAAACCAACCTCTTCTAAGATCAGGAAGCAGATCACGCGCCTGCTGGCAGCCGGTAAATAATCACATTTTGTTATGCTTAAATTAGATATTTTAGTTTTATCTGTTCACCCGGACGATGCCGAACTTGGCTGTGCCGGTACCCTATTAAAACACAATGCACTGGGTAAAAAAACCGGCATAGTTGATCTTACCCGCGGCGAGCTGGGCACAAGGGGCTCTGCCGAAATAAGGGATCAGGAAGCTGCAGAATCAGGCCGCATCCTGGGTTTATCAGTAAGGGAAAATATTGGGATCCCTGATGGATTTTTTGAGAATACAAAAGAATATCAATTAAAAATAATTGAAGTTATCCGTAAGTATCAACCCGAAATATTGATTACCAATGCCTACCACGACAGGCACCCCGATCATGGACGCGCGAATAAGTTGGTAGAAGACTCCGCATTTTTAGCCGGGCTGCGAAAAATAGAAAGCTATTTTAATGGCGAACAACAATCAGCATGGCGCCCTAAACAGGTATTGCATTTTATACAGGATAACTATATAAGACCTGACATTTTGGTTGATGTCACTGATTTTTGGGACAAAAAGGTAGAAAGCATCCGGGCCTTTAGTTCGCAATTCTTTAATCCGGATTGGGCGGTAGATGAACCACAAACCTACATCTCATCACCCGATTTTATACAAGTTGTTGAAGCCCGCGCCCGTGAATTCGGAAAAAGCATTAATGTAAAGTATGCCGAAGGCTTTACCTCGCGAAAAATTTTGGGCGTGGAGAGTTTGTTTGATTTGCGATAGAGGTTAGAGACCAGAGATTAGAGGTTAGTTACTAAATAGCTAAAATTTGCTATTCTCCTAATCTCTAACCTCCGGTCTCTAATCACTAAATTACGCTTTTACATACTCAAACCGGTTATTTTCTTCACTTCTCTCTCTTCTTAGCTTGTGTTCGTTGGCAAGCTTTAAAAGAATCCCTGATAGTTCAGAAGTTTTAAAGTCTGAGTCGAAGTTTTCTTTACAATAATCCGCTATTGATGAAATGGAATGGCGTGTGCTAAAAAAATCCGTTGATAATAATTGATTTAAGACCTTGGTTGCTCCCGGCTTTTTAACTGCCCTTAAATGAGGGTAATTTTCTCCGTTCTCTCCCCTGGGCTTATAGCTTTTTTTACTAAAGATTTCGGTTGGTTCAGCCTCCGCTTTCTCAAACTCAATCATTACGTCCAATAAACGGTCAACAATCCTTACCTGCACAGCCTCTGACTGGAATGAATTAACAACTTCGGAAATTTCAACAAGTTGTTTTTTTAGTTTTTCAATGTGTTTGCTCATGATAATATTAGCCTGTTACTTATTAACCGTGCATCTAAAAATTCACCAGGCATAATATTTAAAATATTGCCAATATTGGTAAAAAAATAGTAAATGTTAACCCGTTAATATTTAACTAACGTGAGTAATACATTTTATTGCAGTAATAAGTGGAAATATGGCTAATTTCCATTGAAAATGGGTTTCTGTATCAATTGTTTTACATTAAAGTTACAATTCAGAGCATATTTTTTCAAGTATTTCCAGGCCGGTATCAATATGTTTTTCTTCAATAATAAGTGCAGGCCTGAAACGAATACTTTGTTCACCGCAGCCAAGGAACATTACATTTTGTTCCATCCCCTTACTAATGAACCTGTCTCTCGTGGTTTTATCCGGAAAATCAAACGCAGTTAACAATCCTTTGCCACGCACATTGCTTATAATCGGATACTTTTCAGCAATACTTATCAAACTATTTTGCAAATAGTCGCCCATTTGAGCAGCATTTTCGCAAAGGTTATCTTCGGCTATAATTTCCATAATTTTTGATGATCGTACCATATCGACCAAACTGCCACCCCAGGTTGAATTTATGCGCGATGAAACATTAAATACATTATTTTCAATTTCATCAACTTTTCTGCCTGCCAATATTCCGCATACCTGCATCTTTTTACCAAAGGCCAATATATCCGGACGGGCCTTTTCACCGAAATGCTCATGGCACCAAAATTTTCCGGTAAGGCCTACGCCTGTTTGTACCTCGTCATATATCAGCATTGCTTCATTTTCATCAGCCAGTTGCCTTAGCTTTTCTAAAAACTCCTTACGTACATGATTATCGCCGCCTTCCGATTGAATAGGTTCAATAATTATTGCACATACATCATCCTTGTTTTCTTCAAAAGCCTTTTTTATCTGGACTATTGATAATTCTTCACGTCTTAGCAAATCCTCATGATTGGCGTCACTATAAGGAAAGTTAATTTTCGGAAATGAAACCCTTGGCCAGTCAAACCTGGCAAACCATTTTGTTTTAACCGGCTGCGTGTTGGTAAGGCTTAGCGTATATCCCGACCGGCCATGAAAAGCATTTTCAAAATGGATCACTTTAAAGCCTATTTCTTTTGTATAACCCTTGGCAAAGTTTTTTTGAACTTTCCAATCCATCGCAACTTTTAGCGCGTTCTCAATAGCCAGCGAGCCGCCAGCTATAAAAAATGCATGCGGAAGGTATTCAGGGATCCCTACCCGGTCAAACGTTTCAACAAACTCGGCATATTGGGTGGTGTATATATCAGAGTTTGACGGATTGGTTAATGCTGCCAGCATCAGATTTTTTTTAAACGCTTCATCGTTTACCATTTTAGGGTGGTTATAACCTAAAGGCACAGATGCAAAGCAGGTAAAAAAGTCAAGCAAGCTCCGGTCATACTTAGCGTCGTAAATATAAACACCCTTACTTTTTTCCATATCAAAAGTCAGGTCGAAGCCATCGGCTAATACATGCTTCTGTAACGAAGCCTGTACATTTTTGGGAGAAACTAGCAGGTTGTACATACAATTGGGTTTGTACAAATTTACTAAAAACCGCTCAAAAACAAAAATTAAGCGGTTTTTGAACCGATATGCAAAAAAGTAACTTTAAACAATTTAAAGTTACTTTTTGTACCAAAGTTGATTTTGGTTTATAGAATTTTAATGCCGGGCGGTAAAGATCTCATCCCATAAACTGCTTATTTTCTTCTGCAGATCGTAAATATTTATAATCTTTCGCCATGCTGACTAATGTCAAGGCCAATTTCCTCCTCCTCGGCAGATACACGTAAAGGCGAGATCATGTCAGTAATTTTCAATAAAAGTAATGAGCCAAAAAAAGCGAAGATTGAAACACCAACCAAAGCAATCACCTGCACAAAAAATAAATGCGTGTGGCCAAAAAACAAGCCGTCGCCGGTAGTATTTGCAGCGTTCACTTTTTGATTGGCAAATACACCCGTAAGCAGCATCCCTACCATACCACCAACACCATGGCAGGGGAATACATCAAGCGTATCATCAATTTTTGTACGGGTGCGCCATTCAACAACCAGGTTACTAACCACGGCCGATATAATACCAATAGCCAGCGAATGCGGAACTGATACATACCCTGCCGCAGGTGTAATAGCTACCAGGCCAACTACGGCGCCTATGCAAGTACCCATTGCCGATGGTTTTTTACCCCGCAGCATATCAAAAAAGATCCAGGTTAAACCACCCGCTGCCGATGCCGTTGTACTGGTAGCTAATGCAATAACCGCTAAATGATTTGCGCCAAAAGCCGAACCTGCGTTAAAACCAAACCAGCCAAACCAGAGCAAGCCCGTACCAATCATTACGTACGTTATCCTTGCTGGTGAATGGTTAGCCTCGTTCCTTCGTTTTAAATACAAGGCTGAAGCTAACGCAGCCCATCCGGCCGACATGTGCACTACCGTGCCGCCGGCAAAGTCAAGCACGCCTAATTTGCTAAGAATCCCGTCAGGGTGCCAGGTTATATGCGCCAGCGGCGAGAATATAAAAATGGTGAACAACACCAGGAATATAATATATGAGTTAAAGCGGATCCGTTCGGCAAACGCCCCGGTTATAAGTGCAGGAGTAATAATAGCAAATTTAAGCTGGTACATAGCAAACAGCAACAAGGGTATAGTTGGAGCCGATTTCCAGGTTGCATTACCCAGCATCCCCTTCATCATAAAAAATGTAGACGGGTTACCTATAATTCCACCTATACTATCACCGAAGGCAAGGCTGAAACCAAATATGCCCCACATTACGGTTATGATAACCATACACACGATACTTTGCAGCATGGTGGAGATCACGTTCTTTTTATTAACCATTCCACCGTAAAAGAAGGCTAAGCCGGGTGTCATGATCAAAACCAATGCGGTTGACATCAGCATCCAGGCAATATCACCTGTATTAAAGTGCGGATCGGGTCCTTTTTTAAATTCTACGGAAGGAAAAATAAAGGTTAAAACTAAAACGAACAGAATAAGTGCGAATGGAAAATATCTTTTCATGCAATTTTTTAAAATCAATAAAAATAATAAGCCGGAGGCAGGTTTATATGGTTGTAAAAATGATAAAAAAATCAAATAAGTAATGAAATTCAGTAAAATTTACCAAAATTTAATATTTATTGATAAATTATTGCAAAAATCATACATCAGTATAAAAAAAGCCTTTAATTAATGACAGATTTATAATTAAAAACAAGAAAACAGCAATAGTTTAATTTATGAAAATGATAAACTGGCCGGTTTTATAAAAACTTAAAGGCGTTTAGATCAAATTGTAAACTTAAAAAAAAGAGAAGCCTGGTTGTTGGGAACCAGGCTCGTCATAATATAGGTCTAGAAAGGTTAGAAAAGGTTTGTATGCTGTTATATTATATTTCCATTTTGCTTTTAGGCTTCCATGAAAAAGTTGCTGAAATTAGGGTATTAGTTGCATAAAAACAAATAAAAAAGATACTTTTTTATTAAAAGCATATAGAAAATCAAATTCTAAATAAACCTAAACAGCAAATCAGGCCAGATCCCTAGCAAAATGACCAAAAAAGATATGATTATGCACAGAATGACAATATTTTGAGATTTAACAAGTGTATTTTTAATAATTTCTGTTCTTTTCAGGAATAAATTAAGAGGGATCTTTATATAGTAAAACAGGGA
>JAQBOS010000531.1 GCA_028287925.1 Mucilaginibacter sp.
CTATTTGGCCGATGATAAGCTAAAAGGCCGCGGCCCAGGCACCGAAGGTTACCAGATGGCGGTTGATTATGTGGTGAAACGCTTAAAGAGCCTTGGCGTAAAACCGGCAGGCGAAAATAACGGCTGGGTGCAGGAAGTAAAACTGCGTAAAGCGACAACTGGCACTATTAACGTTTCTTTAAGCGGACAGGCCAACCCCGAACTGTTGAAGCCATGGGTTGATTATGCCATACTGCCCAATCCTTCAAAACAGGATGTTAGCCTGGGTGCTCCGCTTGCTTTTGCCGGCTATGGCACAAGCGAACCATCATTAAATTATGATGATTATGCCGGGATTAATGTAAAAGGCAAAGTAGTACTGGTAATGCGCGGTGCTCCTGACAAATTCTCGTCATCGGTAATGTCGCATACCATGAACCCTACTACTATACTGAAAACTGCTGCGGAGCATGGCGCCGTTGGCGTTATCATCTGCTCAGCAGATTCAACCTCTCGCTTAGGTAATGCAAAAGGTGGAATGTACAGCGTGATTGGAAAAGATGGTTCGGTGGTTATTTCAAGAACTTATTATTCTGACCAGGTTAAATTACTTGGACTTTTTAACTATAAAACATTTAACAGCCTGGTGCAGTCGGCGGGTAAAACTATCCCGGCATTACTGGCGCAGCTAAAGGGCGGTCAGCCGGCTTCATTTGCTATGAATTCTGAGGTTAAGATCTCTTATACATCCACCTACCAGGATCTTGTGAGCTATAATGTAATAGGTAAAATTGAGGGGAGCGACCCTAAGTTGAAGCATGAGTATGTTGTGCATAGTGCACATTTAGATCACCTGGGCATAGGTAAACCGGTTGAAGGCGACTCTATTTATAATGGTGCACATGACAATGCATCGGGTGTGGCCAGCGTATTGGCTATAGCTGGTATTTATAAAGGAGTAAGTCAAAAACCAAAACGCTCTATTCTTACTGTATTATTAACCGGCGAGGAACTGGGTGACCTGGGCTCGGGCTATTTTGCTGCCCACCCTACTGTACCGGTAAAAGATATAGTTGCCGATGTAAACACGGATATGCCTACTATTATTGCTCCGCTGCTATCTGTTACCGCTTTGGGCGCCGAACATTCGTCGTTAGCCAAACAGGTTGATGAGGCCGCCGGATACCTGGGACTTGGCGTGGAGCCTGATCCCGAGCCAAAGCAGGTGCGTTTTGTACGCAGTGATCAATACAGCTTTGTGGTAAACGGTATCCCCGCCCTTCACATTAAATATGGCAGCAAGACCGCCGACGGTAAAAATAACCTGAATGAGTTTGTAGCCAAATGGCGCGCAAAATATTACCATAAACCGCAGGATGATATAAACGGGATCTTTGATTTTGCCGCCGGGAAAAAATACGCGCAGCTTAATTTTTTGATTGGGTACCTGGTAGCACAGGACAATGAAAGACCAACATGGAATGCGGGCGATATTTTTGCAACCAAATAATTATGAATCAATAAAAAGTTGAGGCAACGAATTCAACGTTTTACAGGTATAAATAAGTAATGATAAGTGATATTGATACGGAAACAGGTTCCCTTATAACAAATTTAACGTGCCCCGAGTGCGGCACCATCCATAGTGCTGCGGTTATAAATACGGTTTGCATAAATGATGCATGCAGATCAACCTTGTTTGCAAAATACGATTTGAGCAGGAGCATAAACAAGTCAATTCTGGCGGACCGCCCGGCTACGATGTGGCGTTATAAGGAGTTTTTACCGGTTATTGAAGAAAAAAATATTGTTACACTGGGCGAAGGCTTTACCCCAATAATACCTGTTGAAAACCTCAGGCAATTTATAGGCGATAATGAAGTTTTCTGGAAGGATGAATCAGGTAATCCCACAGGTTCATTTAAGGCGAGGGGTATAAGTGCAGCAGTATCAAAAGCAAAAGAATTAGGGATTGATACAATAGCCACGCCTACGGCGGGTAATGCAGGCGGTGCTCTGGCGGCTTATGCTGCCAGAGCCGCCATTAAGGCTATTGTATATATGCCCAAACAAACCCCAAAAGTTTTTAAAGATGAATGCCGCTTATACGGTGCGGAACTGGTTGAAATTGACGGCAACATCAGCGATTGCGGCAGGCTGGTAAATGAGCTGGCCCTTGTAAACGGCTGGTTCCAGGTATCAACCTTAAAAGAGCCATACCGCCTTGAAGGCAAGAAAACCATGGGTTATGAAATTGCGGAACAGTTTAACTGGCAGCTACCCGACGTGATACTTTATCCCACTGGGGGTGGCACCGGCCTGATAGGCATGTGGAAGGCTTTTGATGAGCTGGAACAATTAGGCTGGACAGGCAGCAAACGCCCGCGTATGGTTGCCGTACAATCACAAAGCTGTGATGGGATTGTGAAAGCTTTTAATTCAGGTCACCATGTTTCAGAATTTGCCGACGGCGGCTTTACCATAGCCAATGGCCTGCGTGTACCAAAGCCTTATGCCGATAAAGTGATATTGCGT
>JAQBOS010000535.1 GCA_028287925.1 Mucilaginibacter sp.
ACCCTGTTAAATTTGATTTATGAACAGATTTTTTTTCCTTAAGCTTAGTTTTCTTATAATGCTCATTGGCACCTCCTGCAATTTATTTGCGCAGAAAAGTAAATATATGGATGGCCGCACGTCAACCGCCCTTAGGGTTTTATGTACCGATGAAGGCGCCGTTTTAAAACATGGCACCGGCCCTGATAGCTGCGATACCTACGGTGCCAGGGAGGCCATAGTTAACAAAGTAGGGGATACCTATTACCTGTTTTATGACGGAGCCGGCAAAACAGGCTGGCTGGCTTGCCTGGCAGAAAGCAAAGATTTAAGGAACTGGGTAAAAAAGGGCCCTATCCTTACCCTGGGCGATGCCTCAAAAGCGGATTCAAAAAGCGCCTCCGCACCCTGGGTAATAAAGGAAAAAGATGAATGGCACATGTTTTACCTGGGAACGCCTAATACTACTAAGGCACCCGACCGGATCCCTGCATTTCCTTATTTAACAATGAAGGCAAAATCCAGATCACTGGAAGGCCCGTGGATCAAACAATATGATGTAAAACCATTTTTAGAAAAGAAAAATAGTTTTTATACCGTAACTGCAAGTCCGGGATTTATTGTAAAATACAAAGATCAATACCTGCAATTTTTCAGCGGCGCTACAGAAGATAGCAAAGGAATTAAAAGAACCCTCGGCTTAGCTAAAACCAACGACCTGAACCGCACATGGGCGATAAACGACAATCCGATTTTTCCGTTAACAGAACAGGTGGAAAACTCATCCCTGTTTTTTGACGCCGGTACTAAAACCTGGTATTTATTTACCAACCACATCGGGATAACTGATAAAGGAGAAGAATATACCGATGCCATATGGATGTATTGGTCTAAAAATATTCTTCAATGGGACAGTAAAAATAAAGCGGTTGTGCTTGACGGTAGCAACTGCAGCTGGGCAAAAGGCGCTATAGGCATGCCATCGGTTATAAAAGTCGGCAATAAATTAGCTTTGTTGTACGATGCCGGTAAAGGTTATAGCATCGGCCATATGGGCAGAGATCTTGGGTTAGCGTGGATCCCATTACCGATCAGAATAACTAAATAAACGTGAGTTTATTAAAAATTTTAATCAACTCAAAAACTGGAACATGCTGATTATAAATAAATTACAGCGATTTGTTAAAAAACATCAATTTTATATCGTTTGATTATCAGTCACTTACATTTATTTACTCACTGACAAAAAGTTAAACATGCTGATAATCAACGTGTTTCATAGCGTTCCATCCCGTTCCGTGAGTAAAAATGGAACGCTTTGCCGGTGTGAATATACAAACTTGCGCTTCGCCCCAACGCGGTTGAAGAAGGGTTTAGGTGAGGCGACCGTTTGCTTATGTCGAACTCACGTTGAATTAATAATAAATAAATATAATGCGTTATTGGCGATTAGTGTCGTGTCACTCAAAAATTGACGGTTAGTCTTGAGTCGAAAGTCAGAAAAGGCAAGAATTCGACTTAGAAGTTCCAACTAAAGACTGCTGACTCTACACTAGTGCTGACCTTCTTTATAATGAGAGCTGGTCATATAAAATAACTTCTTTCTTCTCCTTTTAGCTTAACAATCGTAGCTCCGATACTGGATCTGGTCGTGTCAGCTGAATGCTCGTATTTATATCTCAAATAAATTTCATAATTAAAATTGATAGTCATTTTCTGTGGATTGATGCATGGCGTTGTTAACACAAGGGTTACGGAACCAAGTGATACAATCTATTGATTATCAGTAATAAAATGGTTGTCAATCGTAACAATTATATGATTAAACCAACTTAACAAAAATGTTACTTGTAACAGAACCTGTTTTTTTACCACTTTTGTTTGCCCCTATTAAGATAACCGGAAATACTCGCCCATCGGCCGATATCTGGCTATCGCTATTGTGACATAACGCAAGTTTAATTTTTAACACACAACATTCTTAACTAAGAATGCTGCATAGCTTTTTATATGGATAACATCCGCTTTAAAATATTTATTTCCTGCTTATGCTGTTTACCGCTGGCTACCTTATGCCAGGTAAAGCAAAAAAGTAATTTGCCGCCGGTTATCCAGCCCGATACCAGCAAAAACACACTGTTAGTGCCTTTTAATCCGCAGGATACCGGCAAAAACAGCTCGGGGCAGTTTTTTACGCTGCAGCAATGTATTGATTACGCAATGACGCACCAGCCCGGTGTAAATAAAGCTTTAATAAATGTAGGTATCGCCAAAGAAACGAACGGTGTAAATTTATCAGGATGGCTTCCACAGGCAACGGCCTCCGGCGACCTGATCCATTACCTGCAAACATCAAGTGCTGGCAATGTAAGCACTCCGGGCACAACTACGCCAAGTGGTGCATCAACATCGTCTTCCAGGGGGCAATACACCAATACGTTTATCCCGGGTGTTTCAGTTTCGCAAGCCATATTTAGCCCAACCTTGCTGTACGCCTATAAAAGTGCGCCATTGTTCTTAAAGCAGGCGCAGCAGGTTACCGACAGCACTAAGATCTTCCTGGTTTCATCGGTAAGTAAATCATTCTATAGCGTGCTGCTTACACTGGAGCAGATCAATGTATTAAAGGAGGATACCACCCGCCTTGGCAAAAATGTACGCGATGCCTACCATCAGTATAAAGGGGGTATTGTTGACGAAACAGACTATGAGGAAGCGGCCATCACCCTGAATAATTCAATGGCGCAGCTTAAGCAGGCTAATGAAAATGTGGTTCCGCAATATGCTGCTTTAAAACAGCTGATGGGTTTCCCTGTGGAAAAAGAGTTTAATGTAAGCTTTGATACCGTGCAAATGATAAAGGGCATTTATATTGATACCGCGCAGCAGTTGAAGTATGAAAAACGTATTGAATTTCAGCAGATTGAGACCAGCAAGGCTCTTCAATCGCAGACGGTAAATTATTACCGAACTGCGTATTTGCCAACTTTATCGGCATTTTATAATTATAACCTGGCTTTTCAAAATAACCGGTTTTCCAATCTGCTGTCAAACTCATATCCAAGCCAATTGGTTGGCCTTTCATTCAGCATCCCCATTTTTACCGGGTTTTCACGAACGCACAATTTGCAAAAGGCAAAATTGCAGCAACAGATTATCGGCTGGGATGAAACAGACCTGAAGCTACAGATCAATAAAGAATATAAAACCGCTATGGCCAATTATAAAGGCAATTTTTATAACCTGCAGCTGCTGCAAAAAAATGTGGCTATGGCAAAACGGGTATATTTTGTTGTAACCCTTCAATACAAGCAGGGTATTGTGCCTTATTTAAATGTGATAACTGCCGAATCAAACCTGATAACCTCTGAAACAAGCTATCTGAATGCCCTGTTTCAGCTGTTATCAAGCAAAATCGATCTTGAAAAATCAATGGGAATTATTTCTTACTAATTATTAAAACAACCGCCTCAATGAATAGAGTAATATTGAATGCTATTTTTTTAAGCTGCATGGTAATTACCGCCTGTAAAAAAAAGCAACCGCCAGTAAATCCACAGGTGCCTGTAAGCTTAATAAAGTTAAAAACAAAAAATGTTTTATACTTTGATAATTATCCTTCAACAACAGCGGCGCTAAGCCAGGTAAGCTTGCTTCCGCAGGTACAGGGCGCCATTACAGGGATATTTTTTACAGAAGGAACCAACGTTAGGAAGGGCCAGAAACTGTATGAAATAGATGAACGGATCTACCTCGACAACTACGATGCCGCCGTTGCCAATCAAAAAGTAGCGGAGGGTAACCTGACGCAGGCACAGCAGGATGCCGACAGGTATGAATACCTGAATAACTACAATGCCGTGGCCAAACAACAGTATGACCATGCGATAATAACGCTGCAAAACGCTAAGAACTCGGTTAAATCAGCAGAGCAGGCGGTTAAAACCGCCAAAACCAATTTAACTTATGCTGTAGTAACAGCTCCGTTTGATGGCACAATAGGCTTTAGCCAGGTAAAGCTGGGTAATGTGGTTACCCCTGGCACAACGGTTTTAAATACCATATCAACAGTTGACCCAGTAGCTGTTGATTTTATTATTAATGAAAAACAACTGCCGCATTTTGAAAAGCTGCAGGATGGCAAGCACAATGTAGATTCATTGTTTACCATTCTGCTGCCTGATAATTCACTTTATCCATTTACCGGGAAGATCTCCGTCATTGACCGTGCTGTTGATTCGCAAACGGGCTCAATCAGGGTCAGGCTGGTGTTTCCAAATCCTAAAAATTATTTAAGGGTAGGTATGAGCTGCGTAGTGCGTGTTCATAACGAAGAAACATCGCCACAAATGGTATTGCCGAGCAAGGCTGTTGTTGAGCAAATGGGCGAATACTTTGTATTTACAGCAAAGGATAGTATGATAAATGATAAAACCGGCCCTGATACTACCAAAAAGAAAAAAGCACTGGTTGCCGCACAAAAAAAGGTGCAGGTTGGGCAAACCATAGGGCCTAACGTAATTATAAAAAGCGGAATCACACCGGGCAGCAGGATAGTTACTGACGGCGTTCAGTTACTGCATGACGGTTCGCAAATAACTACAGCTAACAAGGTTGCTCCAACACAAGGTAAAGGCGGCAGGCAATAAAATTCACGCGGTGTAAGCTGCATTTATTTAGATGAAATTAAAGTATGATTGCTAATACCTTTATAAAAAGACCTGTAACAGCCATAGTGATCTCTATTGTGCTGGTAATTACGGGGATAGTGTGTATCCTGCTGCTGCCTATTGACCAGTATCCGGATATTACCCCGCCTATTGTACAGGTTAACGGCCAGTTTACAGGCGCCGATGCGCAAACGGTAGAACAAACTGTGGCCACTCCTATAGAAGAACAGGTTAACGGAACCCCGGGCATGGAGTACATGCAAAGCAACAGCACTAATAATGGGCTGATGTCAATGAACGTTACTTTTAAAATAGGTACCGATATTGATGTGGCTGCGCTTGATGTTCAAAACCGGGTAAGTATTGCTACTCCGCTGATGCCAGCAGTTGTAAGCCGCTTAGGGCTAACGGTACGCGCGCTTAACCCAAGCATGCTTATGATGGTCGCTATTTACGCGCCAAAAAACACGCACAATATCACTTTCCTTGATAACTATACCAATATATTTATCCAGGATGCATTATTGCGGGTGCCGGGCGTAGGCAGCATAAACAGGTTTACCGACGATTTTAGTATGCGCATATGGATGAATCCTGAAAAAATGGCCGCATACAGCTTAACCCCAACCGATGTTATTAATGCGCTTAACGCCCAAAACGTACAGGTAGCAGCCGGAACAGCCGGTGTGCCGCCGCAGGCATCGAGCCAGACCTACGAGCTGGGAATTTTGGTTAACGGCAGGTTGAGCAAAGTATCTGAATTTGAAAATGTTATTGTAAAAACAATTCCTTCAACAGGCGCTTTGGTTTATCTTAAGGATGTAGCAAGGGTTGAGCTGGGGAAATTTACTTTTTCGAGCAATTCGTTTGTCGACGGGCACCGGGCATCTTATCTGCAAATTTACCAGGCGCCCGGAAGTAATGCGCTGGCAACAGCAAAAGGGGTTTATGACCAGCTGGCAAAACTAAGGCAAACTTTTCCTGCCGATGTTGAATACAGCGTACCGTTTGAATCTGTTACGGTAGTAAAAGTTTCAATGCAGGACGTTGTTGGCACCTTATTAAAAACTCTGGGCCTGGTTGCTATTGTGGTTTTCCTGTTCCTGCAAAACTGGCGGTCAACTCTCATACCTGTTTTAGCTATCCCGGTATCAATATTTGGTACATTCTGCTTCTTTATCCCTTTAGGCTTTACTATAAATACCTTAACCATGTTCGGCTTTGTGCTGGCCATTGGTATTGTGGTTGATGATGCCATTATTGTAGTCGAAGCCGTACAGCATTATATTGATCATGATAAAATGTCGGCCAAAGAAGCTACCTACCAGGCTATGAAAGATATTTCGGCGCCTGTTGTAGCTATTGCGCTTATCCTTGCTGCGGTGTTTGTGCCCGTTGGCTTTATTCCGGGCATAGTTGGGCGTTTATACCAGCAGTTTGCCATTACCATCGCCATATCGGTAATTATATCTGCATTTATAGCATTATCACTAACCCCGGCCCTTTGTACTTTATTATTAAAACCAACAGATACCAGCAAAAAAGCCAGGGGCTTAACTAAATGGTTTAACAAGTTTAACGCCTGGTTTGACAGGGTTACCGCTAAATATACCAATGGAGTTAAAAAAAGCATCGCGGGTTCAAGGTATATCATCATTTTATTGTTGTGTATCTGTGCCGGCGCTTATTTTATGTTCCAGGCAAAGCCGTCGGGATTCATCCCTTCTGAAGATGATGGAAATTTATACGTCACCTTCCAGCTTCCGCCGGCCTCATCTACAGCAGCATCTGTTGATGTAATGAGCAAGCTGATGCATGTTATTGGCACAACGCCGGGTGTGGCACATTATGCTGCACTATCGGGTCTTAACGTAGTAACCAATGCCAGTAACTCAAACAACGGCACCATTTATTGCCAGCTTGCCCCATGGGATGACCGTTCGAGGTCAAGCGAGCAGGTACCGGGAATAATCAGCGTACTGCAAAAGCGCATCCGTGATGCAGGGATCAATAATGCAAATGTGGAGGTTATCCAGCCATCGCCCTTGCCTGGTGTTGGCTCAACGGTAGGTTTTAGCATGCAGATAGAGCAGCGTAGTACCAATGACGATGTACACGCCTTTGAAAAAGTGGTAAATGATTTTGTTGCCCGGGCAAATAAGAACCCGGCAATAACTAAAGCCTACAGCTTTTTTACCGCACATACGCCTAACGTGAGCCTGAATGTTGACAGGGAAAAATGCGAAAAGCTGGGCGTTAACGTAGCCGATGTTTTTACAACTATACAGGCTTATATGGGCAGTTTGTATATTAATGATTTTACTACCTATAACCGCACTTTCCACGTAGTGGTACAGGCTGATACAGCTTTTAGAACGGTTGTGTCAGACATGGATAAGTATTATGTGCGCAACCAGGCCGGCACAATGGTTCCGCTCGGAACGCTTATCAGCTATAAGCCTGTTGAAGCGGCACCATTGATCTCGCACTTTAATATTTTCCGCACCGCAGAAATTGACGGCTCAAATGCCGATGGTTACAGCAGCAGCCAGGCGCTAACAGCTCTGCAGGAGCTTGCCAAAACCCTGCCCGAAGGCTATACCTATGAATTCTCAGGCTTGAGCTATGAGGAGCAAAAGGCAGGCTCGACCACTATTTATATTTTCATGTTCTCAATAACATTTGTGTTCCTGTTCCTGGCGGCGTTGTACGAAAGCTGGTCGGTTCCTTTTTCGGTACTGCTTGCTGTGCCGGTGGGTGCTTTTGGGGCCATACTTGCCTTGCTGTTTGTACCCGGGCTTACCAATAACGTTTATGCACAAATAGGTTTGATAACGTTAATTGGCCTTGCGGCTAAAAATGCCATCCTGATAGTAGAGTTTGCAAAAGTACGGGTTGACAGGGGGGAGGATCTTCTAAAATCCACCCTGGATGCGGTTAGCCTGCGTTTACGGCCTATTATCATGACATCGCTGGCGTTTATCCTGGGTGTATTGCCGTTGGTTTTGGCAACAGGCGCGGGGGCGGTGGCTAGGCGTACCATTGGTTTTACCGTATTGGGCGGGATGCTTGCCGCATCAACCATTGCCATATTTATAGTACCTGTGCTGTACGTGTTAATTACCCGTTTATCCTACGGTAAAGAAAAATTGGAATACCTGAAATTGCATCACGAAGATCTGATGGAAAAAGCCAGGAAGGTAGAAGCACAAAATATTGACCCCGAGCTGGAATACGAGATTGAAAAATCACGTTCGCTTAGTAATCCCGATCATATATGATTGCAAATACATTCATAAAAAGGCCGGTTACCGCAATTGTTATCTCTATAGTTTTAATGATCTCGGGTACTATTTGCCTTTTTAATTTAGCGGTTGATCAGTATCCTAACATCTCGCCGCCGAGTGTTTCGGTTAACGGATCATACACCGGCGCCGATGCTCAAACGGTAGAGCAAACGGTTGCAATCCCCGTTGAGGAACAGGTAAACGGCACCCCCGGGATGGAATACATGACCAGTACCAGCACCAATAGCGGTGGCGTAGGCATAAGAGTTACTTTTAATATTGGCACCAATGTGCAAATTGCGGCATTGAACGTGCAGAACCGTGTAGGGATAGCTAAACCCATTTTACCATCTGTAGTAAGCAAGCTTGGCTTAACCGTACGCGCAAGCAACCCTGACCAGTTGATGCTGATCGCTATTTATTCGCCGAAGAAAACGCATAATATTACTTTTCTTGATAATTACACTAATACGTTTATTGAGGACGCTATCCTCCGTGTTCCGGGTGTTGGCGACGTAAGCGCCCGTACCGATAACTTCAGCATGCGGATCTGGATGAATCCTGAGAAAATGGCATCGTACCATTTAACACCCGCTGATGTGGTTGCTGCGCTGGATGCACAAAACGTATATGTGGCTGCGGGCTCGGCGGGTGCCCCTCCGCAAAAATCATCACAGTCAAATGAGATCGGCATATTGGTTAACGGGATGATCAGTAAGGTGCCCGAATATGAAAAGGTTGTAGTAAAAACCATCCCGGCAACCGGCGAGCTGGTTTACCTTAAAGATATAGCGAGGATTGAGCTTGGCAAATTCACCTTTTCAAGCAATGCCTTTGCCGACGGGAACCGCTGCTCAACTATCCAGGTTTATCAATCGCCGGGAAGCAATGCACTCCAAACAGCCGAGAACGTTTATGCCGAGCTGGCAAAACTGAAAAAATCATTCCCTGCGGATGTTGATTATACCGTTCCGTTTGAGTCAGTAACCATTATAAAGGTTTCTATGCAGGAGGTTATCGGCACCCTGCTAAAAGCGCTTGGTTTGGTGGCGGTTGTAGTGTTCCTGTTCCTTCAAAACTGGCGATCGTCTTTGATCCCTATTTTGGCTATCCCGGTATCAATTTTAGCTACATTTTGCTTTTTTATACCGCTTGGCTTTACCATAAACACCCTCACTATGTTTGGCTTTGTGCTGGCCATAGGTATTGTGGTTGATGATGCCATTATTGTGGTGGAAGCGGTGCAACATTATATTGATGAGCAGCACATGTCGCCCAAGGAGGCTACTTATCATGCCATGAAAGAGATCTCCGCACCGGTAGTTGCCATAGCGCTCATTTTGGCTTCTGTATTTGTGCCGGTAGGTTTTATTCCAGGTATTGTAGGCCGGCTGTACCAGCAATTTGCCATCACTATTGCCATTTCGGTTATGTTTTCAGCCTTTATTGCGCTTTCGTTAACTCCCGCATTGTGCACCTTGCTTTTACGGCCCAGCCATGTGAACAAAAAATCATCAAACTGGCTTGATAAGTTTTTCTATCATTTTAATACATGGTTTGAAAAAGTAACCTTCAAATATTCAAACGGGGTAAAACGCAGTATTAAACATTCAAGGTTTGTGATTATTATACTGGTATGCATTTGCGGGGGAACTATCCTTTTATTTAAAACCAAACCATCCGGCTTTGTGCCTTCGGAAGACGGTGGGCGACTTTTTGTTACCTATCAATTACCGGAAGCATCTTCAACCACACAGTCGGTAAACGTAATGGAAAAGCTGATGAAGATAGTTGGCTCAACTCCAGGCATTTTACACTATACGGCCATATCAGGCTTTAACATATTAAATGGCGGCGCAAATTCGAACAACGGTTCTATGTTTTGTATGCTTACCCCGTGGGATGACCGTACTACACCGGCAACCCAGGTAGCGGGTATTACTGATGCAATAAAAAAACGGATTGCTAAGGCCGGGATAAAAAATGCAAGCGTGGTGGTAATCCAGCCGCCACCAATAAGAGGTATTGGCCTTGCAGCCGGGTTCAGCATGCAAATTGAACAGGGAAGCTCTACTGATGATATTCACCAGTTTGAAAAAGTTATTAAAAAGTTTGTTGCCGAAGCGCATAAGATCCCGGAAATATCAACTGCCTTTAGCTACTTTTCGGCTCATACGCCAAGCTACGACCTTACGGTTGACAGGGAAAAATGCCAGAAGCTGGGTGTAAATATTTCTGATGTTTTTTCAACCATGCAGGCCTATATGGGCAGCTTGTTTGTAAATAACTTTACCCTGTATAACAGAACTTACCACGTAGTGGTGCAGGCCGATACCGCCTACAGGTCGCTGATATCAAACATGGATAAATACTATGTCAGGAATTCGGTTGGTGATATGGTACCGCTGAGTACAGTTATCCATTATAAGCCTACTGTTGCCGCGCCGCTGATCTCGCACTTTAATATTTTCCGGTCGGCTGAAGTTGACGGCGCAATCCCTGATGGTTACAGCAGCGGACAAAGTTTGGATGCCTTAAAAGCGCTGGCAGCCAAAGTACTGCCGCGGGGTTACACCATTGAGTTTTCCGGATTGAGTTATGAAGAGATCAAAGCCGGCTCAACTACGGTTTATATCTTCCTGTTCTGTATCATATTTGTGTTCCTCTTCCTGGCTGCGTTGTATGAGAGCTGGTCGGTGCCGTTTTCGGTAATGCTTGCCGTGCCGATAAGCGCTTTTGGCGCTATCCTGGCACTTACCTGCATCCCTGCGCTTACCAATAATGTTTATGCGCAAATAGGCCTGATCACGCTGATCGGATTATCAGCCAAAAACGCTATCCTGATCGTTGAATTTGCTAAGATCAGGGTTGACCGTGGCGAAGAGCTTCTCAAATCAACCCTTGAAGCCGTGCGTTTACGTTTACGCCCCATTATTATGACCTCGCTGGCATTTATACTTGGCGTGCTGCCGCTTGCCCTGGCCACCGGCGCCGGCGCAGCTTCAAGGAACACCATTGGTGTAACTGTACTTGGTGGCATGATTGCATCATCAACCATCTCCATATTTATTGTACCTGTGCTGTTTGTGCTATTTACCCGTTTTTCATACGGTAAAAAACAGCTGAAATGGCTGCAGGATCATCATGAGGAACTGATGGAAAAAGCCCAAAAAGTAGAAGAACAGAATATTGACCCCGAGCTGGAATATGATATTGCTATGGCCCATGCTGAAAATAAATCATCGCGGGAAGAACATGAAAGAAACAACGGAAATTGATTTACCCCTATAAAGTAGCGTATGAAAAGTGTACAGTTAATATCGCAACGATTAAAAAAGATCAACAACTTATACACAAGAATGATCTCAAAAGAACTTTCTGCTCTTGAGCTCGATCATCATTTTGAAGTTTTACTGGCCCTTGCCACGCAGGAAAAACCGGTAACCCAAAACAAACTTGCTGAGTTGCTTCAGATTGATAAGTCGCGTACGGCAGTGATTGTTTTTGAGTTGGAAAAACGCGGACTGGTACAAATAAACATCAACCCAGATGACAGGCGTCAGCATTACGTATCGCTTTCTCCCTCGGCCGTCAGCTCCATACCGCATATTGAAATAAGCATTGAAAAAATAAACCAACTGGCCGAGGCCGGCATAGAGCGGCAAAAACTGATGACGTTTTTTGAAGTGTCAGAAATGATCCAGCAGAATTTGGTGAAGAAGGTAGCTTTTTAATCACGCCGCTTTTCTTTGCCGTTGTATTTTGGAAGGGCGATCTTCATCAATGGGAAAAATTATGGCTTTGAAAGAGAGAAATTAAACAGATCTCTCTACGCTTCTTTTGCACCCCTTTATTTCTTATAAGATTTAATGCAATTGGCAGGATAGCCTGTATAGTTTCTAATAATCAGGCGAAGCCTTATGATCCCCGGCCTGCCAGGGCCGTTTACGAACACCTGTTGTATCAAAACCGCACGGCTTTTTTTGATTTTATTCTGAGTAATCTTCTGATATATAAATACTTATTGGTATTGGCATCCATTTGGTTATAGGAATCATATTTGTACAGCCCAGGCAGATCTCAGAAAAGGATTGGTATTCAGGGAATGTCACAGAAGGCTGCGAAATGATGAATGTTATTGCCGGCAGTCCGGACTTTAGCCTGTAATTGCACTAAATTCATTCTATCGGCAGGCTTTAAATAGAATTAAAATTGCTTTTATTTTATATGTAACCTGAACTATGAAACCTTTTATCTCCTTTTTAAGAATAAGCTTTATTTTGCTGATTTGCATGCCGGCAGGTGCGCAGATACGATTTGTTAACGGAAAGACCATTACTATCACCGCCTTTGAAAGCTTTCTTAAAAAGGAAATGGACTCCCTGGGGATGCCCGGAATGTCCATTGCTGTTATTAATAATAACCGTATCGTCTATCACAAAGCGCTTGGAGTAGCTGACATTAAAACTAAGATCCCGGTCAATGACGGGTCTGTTTTCGAGGCAGCTTCTATGTCCAAAACCGCATTTGCCTATTTTGTAATGAAGATGGTGGAGAAGAGGATGCTTAGCCTGGATACCCCTTTATATAAATATATGCCTTACGCGGATATAGCGCGGGATGAACGTTATAAACTGATCACAGCTAGAATGGTGCTCTGCCATATGACAGGTTTCCCAAACTGGAGATATTTTGAAAAGGCAGACTCTTCCCTTCATATTAAAAACGACAGCCTTTATCTCAAATTTACACCCGGAACAAAATTTGCCTATTCGGGCGAAGGTTATCATTACCTGGCGCAGGTGATCGCTTATCTGAACCATAAAAATCTGCATTCACTTGATGTTCTTTACCAGCAGGAAGTATCACAGCCACTTGGGTTGGAACACTTTTATTTCACCGGCAATAAGTATATCTATCAGCATAAAGTTAGCGGGCACGTAAATGGAAAAAGCGCAGGCCGGCCGTGGCCGCAGGCTTTTCCTGACCAGGATTCTACCATGTTTATAGCGGCCGCAAGTTTGCATACGGAAGCGGTAGATTATGCCCGCTTTGTGATCGCGCTGATGGAACACAAGGGGATCAGCCAGGCCAGCCTGGCTGAAATGCTCAAAGAACAGGTGCTGGTACCGGAGGACAATGATCTCCATAAAGAAGGATATACCGGCTGGGGGCTTGGGATAGCTATAGCACAAACGCCTTATGGAATTTTATATGAGCATGGCGGCAATAACGGCGACTTCCAGTGTGGTTTTCAATACTTTAAAAATAAGAAGAGCGGCTTTGTTTTCATGACCAATTGCGATAAAGGCAATGAATTCAATAAAAAATTGTCCGCTTTCCTGGTGAATGGCCAATAGTTATTACAAGTTCGGGGTACTACAAAAGAAAAAAACTATGAAAATGGAAATCACGCTAAAACCGGCAGTCAACTGGCTTACCGCAGTTCTTTTACTTTTGCCCTTTTGGGGAATAAGCCAATCTATTGAAAAACGTTCGTTTAATCCTGCAGATAATGCAGCCTACTACCTGGCTGTACGGCCGCAAGGCCCCATAAGAGGTATACTGGTATTGTTTAATATTTATCAGCCCGCTGAGGCTATTCCGCCGGAAACCAAGCTCCACAATGTGGCTTACGCCAATAATCTGCTTACAATTTATGCCTCTTTGCCGCATAGCCTCGCAGCCGACAGTTCGGCCATCAACCAGATCAATGCCATTTTAAAAGATGTTGTATCTAATTTTCAGGCAGATACTTCCAGGTTTGTTTTAGCCGGATTTGGTTTTGCCGGGAATGTCGTACTGCGATATACGGAACTTACCGGTGAGCATCCCGGTCAATATCCTGTAAAACCAAAAGCGGTATTCACCATAGCATCTTTTGTTGATCTGCAGGGGCTGTGCCACTGGTGCGAGCGGGAAATTAAAAAGAATTATGACGGAGGCAATGTTGGTGATGCGAAGTTTATTTTAAATTACCTAACCAAACCGGAAGGCAACATTGCTGCAGCATCCGCCAGGCTAAAAAAAATGACCCCGTTTGACCGGGACGCGGATACCACCGGGAATGAAAAGTTTTTGACCGGCTTACCCGTGCGTTTATACTATGACGGCGATATTACCTGGGACCTTACCAAGCGGCATAACAGTGTTTACGATACCGAACTGGCTGATGGATCGGAACTGATCAGCCGTTTATTGCAGGCCGGCAATAAGGATGCTGAACTGGTACTTTCCAAACAACCGGGCTACCGGAGCAACGGGCTCAGGAACTCAAGCGCATTGTCCATTGTGGATGAAACCGATTGTATCCGGTGGATCTTTAATAAGCTGAATATTTTTAACCCGGGTAACCCCCAGGCCTGGAAAGCGCCCTATGTTTTCCCGATGCCGGAAAGGTGGACAATGGAGCGGACTTCTTTTCCACCATCATACTCTCCAAATGTTCCCTACAAAGGATTTGAGGATATTCATTTCCCGCCAGGCTGGGGGGACTCAAAAACGGATGATTACTGGACCGTTTCTTACCTGTTCAGGCTAAATGGTAAACATAATATGGATGCTGCCACTTTACAGGACTTTCTAAAGGTTTATTATGAGGGACTCGTTGCTGATAATGTACCGAGGAGGCATATTCCTAAGGAAAAGCTGGTGCCAATCAACGCCAGCCTGAAAAAGATAAAAACTGATAAAGGCGACCTGGAAACCTATAGCGGGGTGATTTCCTCATTGGATTACCTGGCGCAGGTGCCTATCAAGCTGAATTGCCGCATCCATCTGAAACCAGGAGGCGAAAACTTTACACCGCTTTTGATAGAAGTTTCGCCAAAGCCCTATGAACACCCGATTTGGCAGAAAATGGAGCAAACGGTGGAGCAATTTCAGTGCGGAACAGGGAAGGCGGAATAAAACAGTTATCAATGTTTAAATATATCTCCCTGCTACATATTGTCTGCAAAGAACCTCACTGCGTATTAAATAAGCATTTTTATATCCTCCGGCAGCAATTAGCCGGAGGGGAGGATTAATTTATCCTATTAAAGAAAAAGTATCCCTGGAGTAAGACCTCCTGTATAATATTAAAGCTATTTCATTGATAATGAAATAGCTTTAGGTTAAACATTGGTTTATTACGACCAGTCAAGCGTTCCACTGTATGGAATGATTAGGATCACATCCAGCCATTTCTTTGGATCAATAGAATTATTGCCGGTTAAGAGTTCAGAGCCATCCAATATAACAGTGCTTAGGCCCCATATTACAGGTGCACCTGCGCTAACAGTTACAGCGTCATCAAACGTTACGTTATTAACGGCGGACTGTACAAGGTATTAATCAGAATCATTTGATCGGGTTGCCAGTAATTTATATTTAGTATTCATTGAAATTAAATATCAGCGCAAAAGAATAATCCATCGCTAACTCCATGACTATCTGTTTTTTAAAAATATCTCTTTAATTAATTATTAAGTTAATAATTAATTATATATATTTGGTCATTAAACCTGGACACTATGAAATCACAAAAAACAAACGCAGAATTTAATTCTATTCCAGCATTAATTATCAACCAAATTAAAAACTATGCCTTTTGCGACGCAGTCGGGCATTAACCAAAAATAACTAATAGCCTTTTTTAAATTTTTCAGAATGGTTTATGCCGATAGGCCAAACTTTTGCAGTTAAAAAAATCGTGTTAAATTGATCTCCATTTGGATCCCCGTTCTTTCAAACAAATTTTAAAAGAGAATTAATTAATCAAGCCTGGTATAAACAGGTAGTGTTTATTAACTAAAAATTAAAATACACGTAGTTGTGGCTTAATGCAGGTATGTTAATATTGTACTTAATATTTCGGTATTGTATTAATATCATGTAAGCAGTATTTTTACGAAAAAAAACAATTAGTTATTTTTTTTTACAATAAAAAACCTATAACCTTAACCTAACCTATATGAAAAATCATAACACAAATCAATCTTAAATAGTAGTAGAATAATGGCTTTTACAGCAGACCCTTTTTTTAAGGTTTTGCTGTAAATAATTGTGTAATGGAAATAAATGTATAAACTCTATTATTTACTAATATGCAGGCAATTAACCTGGTTGATCTTTTAAAATTCCGATCGGAAAAATCTCCCGAAAGGACTGCTTATGTTTACTTAAAAGACGGAGAAGACCAAGCCGAAAGCTTTTCTTATTTATCATTATATAAACGGGTATTACACCTTGCCGGCTGTATTCAGCGTGTTACCAAAAAGGGCGACAGGGTATTGTTGATTTATAATCCGGGGCTTGATTACGTAGTTGCTTTTTTTGCTTGCCTTTTTGCAGGCGTGGTGGCTATACCGGTTTATCCGCCGCGTAAAAACAGGTCGCTTGAAAGATTGGATGCTATAATAAGTGATGCCAAGGCAAACCTGGTGCTTACCACCTCGAATGTTGCCCCAAACTTTGAAAAGCATGATAACAATGAAAGCAAGCTGCAGGCCCTTAACCGTATACTCTCCGACCTGGAAAAAGATGAAAACTGGCAGAATTATAAAGAAATAACTATTGATGAAAATTCAATTGCTTATTTACAGTACACATCCGGATCGACCGGTACCCCCAAAGGGGTAATGGTGACCCACAAAAATATTATTTATAACCTGCAGGATCTTGATGCTACTTATGAGCATAGCGAAAACAGTGTTATGGTTACCTGGCTGCCTATTTTCCATGATCTTGGTTTAATTTATGGGCTTTTACAACCTTTATACAACGGCTTTCCATGTTATTTAATGGCGCCCGCCTCTTTTATTCAGCGCCCGCTGCGATGGCTCGAAGCAATATCCAAATATAAAGGCACCCACAGCCCGGCCCCTAATTTTGCCTATTCTTTATGCTGTAAAAATACAACAACTGACCAGATTAAAGATTTGGACCTGAGCAGCTGGGAGATGGCCATGATTGGTACAGAACCGGTTAGGGTAGAGACAATGAGAGAGTTTTCTGAAAAGTACAAACAATATGGTTTCAGGTCTGAAACATTTACCCCGGCCTACGGTTTGGCCGAGTCTACGCTGAAAGTATCCACTGTTCACAAAAGCAAGCCGGTAACCTTTCTGTCTGTTAATTCCGCCGCCCTCGAAAAGAACCTGGTGGTTGTGATGAAGGATGGTGAATCGGGCTCTCAATATTTTGCAGGGCATGGCTCGTATGTGCTGGACACAAAAATAATTATTGTTGACCCTGAAACAACGGAGCTTTCCAAACCGGGTTGCATTGGTGAAATATGGATTGGCGGCCCTGCCTGTGCCCTTGGATACTGGAAAAAGGAAAAAGAAACGGAAGAGGTATTTAAGGCCCGGTTAAAGAACAGTGGCGATGGGCCTTTCTTAAGGACAGGCGACCTTGGCTTTTACCATAATGACGAACTTTTTATTACCGGTAGGTTAAAAGATCTTATTATAATAAGAGGGTTAAATCATTATCCACAGGATATTGAAGTGACTGCCGAAAAAAGCCATCCGGCATTAAAACAGGACGGTGGCGCAGCCTTTAGTATAGAGGTGAGCGGAAAAGAACAACTGGTAATTGTACAGGAAGTTAACCGCGGGCATCTTTCAAAATTAAATGCCGAAGAAGTATTTACTGCTATCAGAAAGCAGGTTTCTTTAGATCACGATTTGCAGGTTTATGCCATTTCTTTACTGATGCCAGCATCGCTGCCTAAAACTTCAAGCGGAAAAATACAGAGAAGGGCCTGTAAACAGGCATTTACAGATAGCAAGCTGACAATTGTTGCTGAGTGGGTAAATAATACGCCTGCCATTGATCTGTTAAACGAAGCTGCTGTCGGGTCAAACGAAAAGTTTGTTGATAGTAAAACCATTGAAGCCTGGATAACAGCTTTGATGGCAAAGGAAATGAACCTAAACCCTGCGACGATAAAAGTAACCGATACGTTTGAAATGATGGGTATGGACTCATTGTTTGCCGCTGAGATGACAGGTGCTTTGGGCAGCCTTCTTTCGCGTAAACTGGAAGCTACCCTGGTTTACAATTATCCTACCATCCGTGCGTTGGCCAATTATTTATCAACCAATGAACAATTAACCGCAATAACAGCTCCGCAGGAGAAAAATTTAAATGGGTACAGTCCGATAGCCATAGTAGGAATGGGTTGCAGGTTCCCTATGGCCGATAATCCCGAAGCTTTTTGGGAGCTACTAAAGCAGGACGTGAGTGCTGTTAGAAAACTGCCTGAAGGAAGGTGGGAAGAAGCTGACCTGGAAAAAATTGTTGAAGACAAAACCATTCTTGATACCATTACCTGGGGCGGGTTTTTAAATAAGCCGGAAGAGTTTGATCCTTTATTTTTTGGGATCTCACCGCGCGAAGCTTCTGCAATGGATCCGCAGCAAAGGCTGCTGCTCGAGGTGGCATGGGAGGCACTGGAGAATGCCGGAAAGTCACCATCTGATTTGCCCGAATATAAAACAGGCATTTACATTGGGATCAGTAACAACGATTATCAGCGGATTCAGTCAAATTCTGTAACCCGTTTTGATCAGTACGCAGGCACTGGCAATGCTGCAAGTATAGCCGCCAACAGGCTTTCCTATTTTTTAAATCTTAAAGGGCCAAGCATGTCAATTGATACAGCTTGCTCGTCTTCTTTGGTGTCAATTCACCAGGCTTGCCAAAGCTTGCGTACCGGGGAAATAGATACTGCCCTGGCAGGAGGGGTAAACCTTATTTTAAGCCCTGAACTGAGTGTTGTATTTGCAAAAGCAGGGATGCTGGCGCCCGATGGCAAGTGCAAAACTTTCGATGCTGCTGCTGACGGTTATGTAAGGGGCGAAGGCTGTGGAATAATTGTTTTAAAAAGACTGGAAGATGCCATTGCGGATGGCGACAGGATCCAGGCAGTTATAAGGGGAACAGCCATAAACCAGGACGGGCGAAGTAATGGTATTACCGCGCCAAATGGCCCTTCGCAGGTAAGGGTTATCCGGCAGGCTTTAGCTAATGCGGGTGTAAGTGCTACAGAGGTTTCTTATTTGGAAGCGCATGGCACCGGCACATCTTTAGGCGACCCCATAGAGGTGAATTCATTTTCTTCTGTTTTACTTGAAGGAAGACATAATGAAAACCCATGTATGGTTGGTTCTGTAAAAACGCATATCGGTCATCTTGAATCTGCTGCGGGTATTGCAGGTGTTATTAAGTTGATCCTTGCATTGCAGCACAAAGAAATTCCCCCGCATATAAATTTCAGCAGTATCAATCCATTAATTGAGTGGGATGATAACCGCCTGAAAATTGCCGCAAAACAAACAAATTGGGATTTTAACAACGGAAAACGGATAGCTGCTGTAAGCTCTTTTGGCTTTGGAGGGACTAACGCCCATGCAATAATTGAAGAGGCACCAGAGGTTACTAACCTGATTCAGGAACCAACAGTATATATTTTAGCGATCTCTGGCCGTGATATGGGAAGCTTGCGTGAGTTAGCGGAGCGCTATGTAAGCTATTTAGAAGGAACAGGCGGAACGGTGGAGTTGAGCTCAGTTTGCTATACGGCGGGCGCAGGCCGGAGCCATTTCAGCCACCGTCTGGGAATAACAGGAACGGATGCGGCGACGATAACAGCGCAGCTAAAAGGCTGGCTTTCGGGCAAGACAGGAAAAGGCGTTTACCAGGGCGAGTCCCCGCAGCAGGGAACTCCGCAGCAGGCATGGCTGTTCACCGGGCAGGGCTCACAATATGCAGGAATGGGCAGAGCGTTGTATGAAGAAGAACCGGTATTCCGTTCAGCGCTGGATCGCTGCAGCACCTTGTTCAGCAGCTATCATGCCATATCCCTGCTGGAAGTGCTGTACCCGGAAAAAGGGAACGCAGGGCTGATCAACGATACGACCTACAGCCAGCCAGCGCTATTCTCATTGGGCTGGTCGCTGGCGCAGCTGTGGCAGCACTGGGGCATTAGTCCTGACCTGGTACTGGGGCATAGCGTAGGAGAATATACGGCAGCCTGCGTTGCCGGTGTTTTCAGCCTGGAAGACGGGATGAAGCTGGTAGTGAACCGCGGGCAGCTGATGGGGGCACTGTCGAAAGCAGGCGGGATGATGAACGTATATGCAGGAGAAGACCAGCTAAGCGGCTTTTTAAAAAGCTATAAAGATAAGTTGTGGATAGCGGCGCTGAACAGCCCGCAGCAAACGGTGATCTCGGGAGAAAGCGCGAGCCTTGACGCACTGGAAACAACACTGGAAAAGACAGGAATAAAGACCGTACGCCTGGAAGTATCACATGCGTTCCACTCAGGCCTGATGGAGCCGGTAACGGCACCCTTCATGGAGATGGCCGGGGAGATCCAATACAACAAACCCGCTATCCCGGTGATCTCGCTGGTAAGCGGGGAGCTGGCAGGCGAAGAAATAACTACGGCAGCCTACTGGGCAGCGCATGTGCTGGCGCCGGTAAACTTCAGGGCGGGAATGGCCACGCTGGCAAAGGCAGGCATAGACATTTATTTAGAGCTGGGGCCGAAGGCCGTGCTGTTACCGCTGGGGATGCAATGCCTGAACGATACAGGGAAGCAGCCGCAGTGGCAGCACAGCTTAAGACGGGAGAAAGACGGGCGTGAACAGCTGTCAGGAAGCCTGGCAGGGCTGTATGCAGCCGGCTGCGCGGTAAACTGGGAAGGCTTTTTGGGGAAAAGGAAGAAAGTACAGCTGCCCACCTATCCCTTTCAGCGGAGCAGGTACTGGGTAACAACGGAACAAAAACAGGAGATAAAAGAATCAGGGCTGCTGAGCAGGCTTGGCGCAACAGACCTGGAAACATTGAGGGCAGAACTGGGGATAACGCTGGAGCTGGAAGACGGGGAAGCAGCGCTGTTGCCTCGGCTGCTGGAAGAGCTGGAACGGCGTTACAGTACACAGGGCAACCCAGTACTTGACAAGCTGCTTTACCGTGTAAACTGGGAAGCAGCGGCATTGCAGGCGGGTGAAGGACTGAACGGCACACCGGGCAACTGGCTGCTGTTTATGGATAATGGTAGAGAGATGCAGGAGCTGTCAGCCGCGCTTACGGGCCGTGGCGCTAAAGTAAAAGAAGTAGCGGCAGGGCAGGCAGCAGAACATTATAAGGCGATAGTAGAAGCAGCGCTGCAAAGCGGCATAACAGGGATTGTTTACGGGCGCGGGCTTGATCTGGAAAGCGGCGCCACAGCAGGGCCTATTGTGCAGGAGCTGGTACACCTGCAGGCGCTGATCAGGACACTGGCAGGCATGACGGCCACCGCTCGGCTGTGGGTGCTGAGCCAGGGTGGCCAGGTGGTAAATGAAAAAGAAAGTACGGTAGCAGGCCAGTCGGCATTGAGCGGCTTAACAGGCGTTCTGGGCAGCGAGCTGCCGCAGTGGCAACCGGTGATGATAGACTACCGGGGGCCGGTAAGCCAGCTGCTGCCGGAACTTGGCGGCAGGGCTGCAGCAGAACGGGTAGCCTACCGGGACGGGAAAAGATATGCAGCCAAACTGGAAGAGATCCGGCCAAAGCAAACAACAAAAACATTTAAAGCAGATCAAACAGGGAGCTACCTGGTCAGCGGTGGTACAGGCGCGCTGGGGATAGCCACTGCAGGCTGGTTGTCAGAACGGGGAGCGGGAGAGATCCTGCTGCTGAGCCGCAAAGGCACAACCGTACCGGAGGCGCTGGAAAAACAGGCGCGGCAAACCGGGACCATTATCCGGATAGTACAAGGCGATGTGGGCAACCGCAGCGACATGGAAGCGCTTTTCAAAACGATCAGGTCAGGGGCAATGCCATTGAAGGGGATCATCCATGCCGCAGGTACACTGGCAGACGGGCTGCTGGAGAACCTGGACAGCAGCAGTTTTGAACAGGTGCTGCATCCGAAGGCAGCAGGCGGCTGGCTGCTGCACGAGCTGACAGCAAACAAGCCGCTGGACTTCTTTGTATGCTACTCATCGGCAGCAGCCGTGTTAGGGTTTGCCGGGCAGGGGAACTATGCAGCGGCGAACAGCTATATGGAAGGGCTGTGCAGCTACCGGCGGTCGCAGGGCCTTGCAGGGACGGTGATCAGCTGGGGGCCATGGGCGGCAGGCGGCATGGCAGCGGCCCTGGGCAGCGCAGACCGGGCAAGGATGCAAAGGATGGGGGTAAACGCTTTAACAAACAGGAAGGCGCTGGCAGCGCTGGATTACGTATTAACTGCAGGAGAAACCAGCGCAGGCGTATTTGAAATAGACTGGGAACAATATATAAAAGAGGCAGGGCACAAAAAGCACCTGTTAAGCAAGCTGGTAAAACAGGAGCAAAGCGGCAGCACGATGCGGCAGGAACTGGAG
>JAQBOS010000566.1 GCA_028287925.1 Mucilaginibacter sp.
AACCATGTTTCAAGCCTTGGTGCCTCTTCCTCCAGAAATTCAGCTTTTGAAATTCCGCAAAACAGAAAGCCCAGGTTTTTGGCCTCAGTTTTAATAAGATGGCTATATGCTGACTTGTTTTGCTGCATTTATGCAAAGATAATACAAAACCAAAGTTTACTAGTGGGCGTATATTTGTATATTTTTAACCATTATGATATTTATTTAACATAATTATTGGTTTTTTTATTTGTGGTGTAATTATTGTTGTTGTTTATAAAATATAACATATGCTTCAGCCTATTTACGATTTGCCAACACATGTAGCCGGAATCCATGCATTTGCTGAAGTCACCGAAAAGGAATATGAAGATGCATTGACTGATGTAATTGACGAACAGCTTAAAAAAACCAACAAAATCAACTTTGTATTAGTGCTTGAAACAGATATCCGGAATTTTGCCAGCGGGGCTTGGGGAGGAAATATAAAAATCGGGTTCAGATATTTTTTTAAATGGGGACGGGTTGCCATTGTAACAGATCAAAAAGGTGTAATGGGTTACAGCGATCTTTTTAAATATATTATTCCCGGTAAGTTCCGGTTCTTTCCATTAGATCAGCTCGACAAAGCAATAAGATGGGTGTCCGGAAAACAGACTTAAGACTTGATATCAAAGCAGAACCCCCTTTTCGCTTTGAAAAGAGGGTCCTTATTTTTTTTTTTAAATTAAAAGCTGTGTTTTATACTACTGCTGAATGTTTTAGTAGTCCAATAACCGCTGTCTAAGATCCGACGAACCGTTAATAGCGGATCATTCTCATCACGTTTATCAGCTAACTGGAAGGCCAGTTTAAAGTTATACTTTTTTAATTCAGGTAAAACAGGTTTTTTCCAAACGCCGAAAGGATAAGCAAAATAATTTATTTTTTTGCCGGTAATTTCTTCCAGTTTTTTGGTCGGCTTGTCAATTTGTACTATCCAGTCATCTTTTTTAGGATTAGCGTCATGTTTATAC
The DNA here is from genome assembly GCA_028287925.1 of Mucilaginibacter sp. GTDB lineage: Bacteria > Bacteroidota > Bacteroidia > Sphingobacteriales > Sphingobacteriaceae > Mucilaginibacter. The sequence goes on from JAQBOS010000566.1 coordinate 996, forward strand.
TTATCAACCCGGTGATGATCCCAGGTATGGCTGCCAATTATATTTCCTTCGTCAGATAATTGTTTAACTTGCTCCTTGCTCATGTAATGCGGCCTTCCCAGTGAAACCGTCATTATAAAATAAACAGCTTTAAACCCGTATTTTTTTAATGTCGGACGGGCTACTTCAAACTGGTCAAGGTCTGTATCGTCAAATGTTAACATAACCGGCTTGCTCGGTAGTGCCGTACCTTTGGTAAGGTAATCATACAACTGATCGGGCAGAATGGTATGATAGCCGCTGTCAGCCAGCATTTTAATATGATCTTTAAAAGATTGTACCGGGATAATATAATCCTTGGCTGTTTTTGAATCTTTTGGTCTCCAGTCGCGGATCTGGTGATAGCAAATAACCGGAACTTGTTTGCGGGCCATAATAGCCGCACTATTACCTTGCGCAGATGCTGACAGACCTAAAAAACACAGGCCAGCCGCAGTAAAAAATTGTTTTATCATTATATAGATTATAGAGAGATTAAATGTTTTAAACTGCGGCAAAAATAATATTTTTTTCTTCTAGTTAAGTGAACCGTTGATTTTATATGATTAAATGATTGCGTTGATTTTGAAAATCCTGTTAATCAATTAAATCCCTTAATCATGTAAAACTATCCGCTTCCCCTCCTTAATTGATCTTTTAGCAGCATCAAGGATCTCCATTACTATCATATTATACTTTAATGAGGTACGGTCATCATCGCCGTTTATTTTCTTTTGCAAAAAGGCGTTAAAATAATTAACAGGATCGTTGTTAGGCTCTGTCAAAGGTTTTAAATCTATTATACTTTTTTTGTTCTCACGCATCCGCATGTTCAGGTTTTTCATATCAGTTGCATGCAGGTAACCTCTGTCGCCAAAAACTTCCAGGTCTTTGATGCCAAAGGGCCATGCCCATGATCCTTCTATCAACCCTGTAGCAGTAGGATATTCAACGGTTATGGTTGCATCATCTTCAACTTTTGGGTAAATGTTGGGTTTGTAATGCCTTGCAACGGCAGATACAGCTAATGGCCTTTGTCCATGCATCAGCCAGGTCATTAAATCGGCGCCATAGCAGCCAAAATCGTTAAGGGCCCCTGCTCCGTTTAAAACAGGATCGGTAAGCCAGGCTAAAAACTCTTCGCTGCAGCCAATTTCACGCGGGCCCTGGTGCCCATCATGGGCAACCATTTTACGGATGGCGCCAATGCTGTCTTTATTTATAATATCATACACACCCTGGAAAGATGGATACCACGTTGTTTCGTAATTAGTTAACACGGTTATATGATATTTATTTGCAAGCGCCTCAATTCGTTTGGCTTGTACCAAAGTGGCTGCCAAAGGCTTCTCAACCATTACCGGGATGCCAAGCGGTGCGCATACTTCAACCACATCAACATGGTTGCCAACTGCATTATAACCCAATACAATGGCTGGCTTACGTTTAGCAACCATAGTTTTTAAGTCGGTGAAAAACAGGGAGTCGGGGATATGGAATTGCTTACCGTATTTTTCCCACAAATGTTTATTGGGTTCGGCAATGCCTACAATATTTACCCGGCCCTTGCTGTAATCATTTAATATATTGTAAATATGATCGTGATTCAGGCCAGCCACACCAACTCTGAACGTGCTCTGTGCATTTACGCGAGCTACACAAACAATCATTATTGCTGCCAGCGTAATTGATTTCAGGCTGTAATTTACAAGATGCTTCATAAATAGATTATTTTTCATTTGATAAAGAGTAAGGCACATCTCCGGCTTTAATGCCGCGCAGTTTATTCGGCTTTGCCGACATGTTATAGTTTATAACGCCGCCCTGGCTTAACATTGTATGGCTGATCCAGTTTAAATCATATGGTTTGCCATTTACATTCATGGTATTGATATATAAATTATCATCGCTGTTATTTGGGGCATTAATAACTACTTTTTTCCCGTTCTCCAGGTTTAAAGTGAGTTTTTTAAACAGCGGTGCGCCCAGCACATATTGATCAACCGCAGGGCATACCGGGTAAAAACCCATTGCCGAAAATACATACCACGCGGAAGTTTGTCCGTTATCTTCATCGCCGCAATATCCGTCAGGAGTAGCTTTGTAAAGCTTGTTCATTACATCGCGTACATGGTATTGGGTCTTCCACGGTTCACCTGCGTAGTTGTATAAATAAAGCATGTGCTGAATTGGCTGATTGCCGTGTGCATATTGTCCCATGTTCACTATCTGCATTTCGCGGATCTCATGGATCACTTCGCCATAATAGCTATCGTCAAAAATAGGAGGGAGAATAAATACGGAATCAAGCTTGGCAATAAATTGTTTTTTGCCACCCATCAGGTTTACTAAACCCTGGATATCATGAAATACGCCCCAGCTATAATGCCAGCTGTTACCTTCGGTAAATGCATCTCCCCATTTAAACGGATTAAATGGCGTTTCCCATGAACCGTCTTTGTTTTTACCGCGCATTAACCCGGTTGACGGATCAAACAGGTTTTTATAGTTCATGCTTCGTTTTTTGAAGATCTCAATTTCTGAAGCGGGTTTGTTTAACGCTTTGCCTAATTGATAGATTGTAAAATCATCGTATGCGTACTCAAGCGTACGTGCAGCGTTTTCATCTATTTTAACATCGTAAGGAACATAGCCTAGCTTGTTATAATATTCTACACCTGTGCGGCCTGTTCCGGCAGGGCCTGCGTTGTTTGCTCCATGTACCAGGGCATCATACAAGGTATTTATATCATATCCTTTGCCACCTTTTAAATAAGCATCGGCTACTACCGAAGCTGAGTTATTACCGATCATCACATTAGAGTAACCCGGGCTTGACCACTCAGGCAACCAGCCGCCTTCTTTGTAGTCATTTACAAGGCCCTGCTGCATCTCTTTATTAATTGAAGGGTAAACAAGGTTTAAGAATGGATAAAGCGCCCTGAAGGTATCCCAAAAGCCGGTACCTGCAAACATATAGCCCGGCATTGTTTTGCCGGTGTACGGGCTGTAATGAATTACCTGGTTGTTGGCATCAAGCTCATACAATTTATTAGGGAAAAACAACATGCGGTAAAGGCATGAATAAAAGGTACGGGTCTGATCAACCGTACCGCCTTCAACAGTTAATCTGTTTAAAGTTTTGTTCCAAACATCTTTGGCTTTTTGTTCGGTAACAGCAAAGCTATCGCTGCCTTGTTCTCTTTTTAGGTTGATCTCGGCTTGCTCAATGCTTACAAATGATGAGGATACCCGTAAATGCACCTTTTCATCATGAGAAGTTTTAAAACCGATAACGGCCATTACATGTTTGGCATGCAATTCTAACGAATCAGTTACAGTGCTGTCACTGTAAGTATGAGCCATCGTGATTGGCTTATCAACATAAATAACAAAATAGTTTTTAAAGTTTTTTAGCGGACCCCGGGCATATTTTGTTGAATAGCCAACGATCTTGTTTTCACCGGGGATAATTTTGATATATGAACCTCTGTCAAAAGCATCGATCACTACATATGAACTATCGTTTTTGGGATAAGTGAATTGAAAATGAGCAGTGCGTTCCGTAGGCGTAATTTCAGCCAACACATCATGGTCGGCAAGGTAAACGCTGTAATAATAAGGTTTGGCTGTTTCCGCTTTGTGCGAAAACCAGCTGGCCCGGCCATTTTGTGATACTTTTAAGTGCCCGGTTACAGGCATAACAGCAAATTGTCCGTAATCATTCATCCATGGCGATGGTTGATGCGTTTGTTTAAATCCATTTATTTTATGGGCATCATAGGTGTATTGCCAGCCATCGCCCATTTTACCGGTTTGCGGCGTCCAAAAATTCATCCCCCAGGGTAATGCTATAGCAGGGTAGGTGTTCCCATTCGAAAGATCATACTTAGAGTCGGTACCCATTAAAGGGTTTATATAATCAACAAGTGAAGTTTTGCTACCGGTTTGTGCTAATGTTAACAGGGGAGAGAGGAGAGCTAAAACAATGAATAGTTTTTTCATTAATGTTTAATAATAGTTTAAGCTGTAAATATAAAAGACCGGTTGGATAACCGGCCTTTTATATTGATATTTTTACCAACCAGTATTTTGAGTGAGCTTTTTATTAGTGTCCATTTCGCGTTGCGGAATTGGCCACAACAAATATTGCGATTTCATGGTCACTTGCTGCTCAGTAGGAGTACTTAGCGCATCACCAAACTTATTGTTGATCACGTCATAAACCATATGTGTACGCTGAATATCAAAGTAGGCCTTATTTTCATAAGCCAACTCATGATAGCGTTCTTTCCATATTGCTTCACGGAACTGATCTTTTGTAAGGCCGCTTAATGCAGGGAGCAAAGCCCTCGCCCGAATTTTATTTACCTGGGCATAAGCATCAGCAGTTGGACCGCTAACTTCATTGCTGGCCTCGGCGTATATCAGCATTGCTTCAGGGAGGCGTAAAAAGGTCCAGTTTTCATCGCAGATGCCGTTACCCAAAGCACTTTCTACGTGGAAGAATTTATAAAGACAATGCTCGCCAAAAATAATTGTAATGGAACTATTGCCAAACTGCGGATAGCTTGAAAAA
>JAQBOS010000549.1 GCA_028287925.1 Mucilaginibacter sp.
AGTTATGGTCAGCTGGGTAATAATACAGGTTTTCCTGCGTACTTTTTCACATCAAACTACAGCCAGTTTAACCTTTCCACAGGTATAGCCGGCGGTGCCCAGGGATTTGCTCCAGGTCAGCCTTTCCAGATCGCTAACTCTTTAAACAGTATCCCAAACCCTGCATTGCATTGGGAAACTATTACTGAAACCAGCGTTGGTTTAGACGGAGAAGCTTTAGATGGTGCGCTTTATTTTACTGTAGAATGGTACAATAAAAAAACATCTGATTTGATATACGCATTGTCATTACCACAAAGTACCGGCTTTACACAATCCTATATAACCAATATTGGTGATGTGAGCAACAAAGGCTTTGACCTGATGGTAGGCTACCACAATAAAATTGGTAAGTTGGGCTATGATATAAGCGCTAACGCAAGTTTTAATAAAAATAAAGTTACCAAGCTAAGCGGTGCGGCCACAGATGCAGTTTATGGCGGTTACAATTTTTACGGCATGGGCGATGTTGGCTTTAACACAATGGCCAACCAGCAATTAACCATTACAAAGGCCGGACAGCCATTTGGCCAGTTCTATGGATACAAAGCATTAGGAATATTTAGCAGCCAGGACGAAGCTCAGAAGCAAATTGTAAATGGCAATAAAGCCAACATAGGTGACCTTCAGTTCCAGGATTTGAATGGCGATGGAAAAATTGACGTTAATGACAGGCAGGTAATTGGCAATCCAAATCCTAAAATGGTTTATGGTTTCAATCTTCGCCTTAATTACGGAGGCTTTGATCTGGCTGCATTGTTTAATGGTGTAGCTGGTGTTGATCTGTTTAATGGTGTAAAGTCATATGAGCAATATCCGTTTGCTGATGGTAACACAACCAGCCAGATCTTTAAAGACTCATTTTTTGGCTCAAACGGCCTTACCTCACAACCAAGGGTAGGTGTACCTTCCGGTAACGCGTTTGTATTAGATCCTAACCAGAATTATACATCGGTAAACAGCTATTTTGTTGAAAGCGGCTCTTATCTGAAACTTAAGAACCTGCAACTGGGCTACACTTTTTCGGGTAATGTTTTACAGCTCATAAGTGTTAAAAGTTTAAGGGTATTTGTAATGGCCAATAATGTGTTCACTATAACAAAATACAAAGGGCTTGACCCCGAGTTAGGCAGCGCATTTACCACAGGTGGGGCTATTAATCCCACAACACAGGGAATTGATGCGGTTACAAATTATCCGCAGGCAAGAATTTTCTCAGCAGGAGTTAATGTTAGTTTATAATAACCTTCAAAATTTAAGAAAATGTTAAAGAAAATATATATAGTAGCACTCGCCGTTATTTTAATTGCGGGCTGTAAAAAAGATCCCATTAATGTTGGGCCTCCAAATCAATATAGTAGCAGCACTTTTCCGGCCACTATTGGCGACCTGCAAAGTGTGTTGGTTTCATGCTACGCCAACCTGCGCGACCAGGGGATCTTTGGATTTCACTATTTACCCAAGGCATTGTCAAACTCAATGCACACCATTAATTCAGAATACGCGGGCGACCCGGGATGGAATGAAATGGCGGCCAATAGCCTAACCCCCGGAAATGAATATCCTTCGGAAACATGGCAGGCATTGTATACAGGTGTGAAAAACTGTAACGTAACTATTTATGCGGCCGGTGTACTGGTAAAAACTAATCCATCAGTCGATAAGCAGGCCATTAACCTGATCCTGGGGCAGGCCTATTGCCTTCGCGGATGGTATTATATGCAGCTGGAGTGTTTATTCGGCGCGGCTTACATGCAGGCAGGCGGTGTAAATGGCGATAAAATGGGCGTTCCGTTATATACAGAAATCCCGCAAAATTTAGCTGCCACACAAGTAGCCCGCAGCTCGGCAAAAGATACATGGGCCCTGGTTATAAGCGATTTGAAACAAGCCGCAACTTTGCTAAAAGGGCAGGTTTGGGATGCGGCTAATGCTGCACGCGCAACAGAATGGGCGGCTAAGGGATTATTGGGAAAAGCTTATGTTTATACTGAGGATTGGGCTGATGCAAAAACTACTTTAATTGATGTAATCCAGAATAGCGGAAAGTCATTAATGCCATACAATACGTATCATGATGCGTTTAACGGCAATAATAAATTTAACAGCGAATCATTGCTTGAGTTATATATTGACCAGGATTCAAAGGGTGGTTATGGGATCTACAGTGGCGCTGCAAATTCATCAACAATAAATGGCCTTATCTGGGCGCCAAGAACATTCGGCGGGTACAATTCGCCAACGTCTCCATTTAATGGTAAGGAGGATAATACACAAGCATTGGGCTATCCTAACGCGTTTGTTCATGATCAGAACGTTGTGCGCTTTGGCTACTCAATAGGAAGCTCTTACGATTTGGTAAATAACCCTAATTACAAACCTGCTACCGGCCCGGCATTCTATAACCCCCAGGTAATTATGGATCCTGTTTATAAAGCCAAAGCATTAGAAGTAAGGACAAAACAAACCGCCGATCCGCGTTTGTATGTAAATACCCTGCAGCCATGGATCGATTCGGTTAAGTTTGATGGTACAACCTGGGCGCTGGTCTCCAAGCCCGATGTATATGCTTTTCAGAAAAACCATTACGGCTTCAGCATGAGAAAATATGCGCCTATTGATTATAATGAGAATACCATTAACTCTGATAAATGGGATTATTACCTGCTGCGTTTAGCTGATGTGTATTTATTATACGCAGAGGCAAGCATAAAATCAGGCGATAACGCAGGCGGGCTTGAATATCTTAATAAAGTAAAACGCAGGGCATATGGTTTGCCTGTTAACAGTGCATCGGCAATTGATTATAAATCATTAACCGATAAAACGAGTGCGGCTAACCAGGTGGGTCCTGATCCGGTATTGGGGAACAATCCATTATACTATGAGCGCTGGGCAGAATTATTTAATGAAGGAACCTGGTGGTTTGATGTGTGCAGATGGAAGATAGGTGCTTCAGAAGCTGCTTATTTCGGGAGCGCAATAAATGTTACCCAGCCTTTAACTGCAACTTTTAGTGAAAGTAAATCATATGTATGGCCGATTCCATTAACAGAGATTAATAGCAATTCGAAAATTAAGCAGAACCCAGGGTACTGATATAGTTGATTAATAAGTGTAAAGCCTGTGAGAAGGCTTTGCACTTTTTTGTTACCGGATAACAATAAAAGGATTGTTGTCAGCAGTTCTCTTATGTAGAATCTGTGTGACCTGTCTTTATTAAAAAATAAATAGTAAGAGGAATCATCTAACGCCGCTTTGTAATTGATGCAGGCTTAGGATAGTTCTGCTGCTATTATATAACAATATTATGCTGATGAAAAAAATATTTATATGCCTGTTTAGTCTGATTATTATCCACGGTGCTATCGCGCAGGAAAATAAGGTTATTGAAGCAAGCATGAACAAAGTTAGGCTTCAGTTTATGCTTGATGCCGATGGAAGGCCTGTTTACTCGGTTAATTATGGGCAATTCCAGGTAATTAAGCCATCGCACCTTGGCATCAAACTATTGAATGATAGTAATTTTGACGACCATTTTGAGCTAAACGGAACTGAAAGGAAACGTGTTGATGAAACCTGGAGCCCGGTTTGGGGCGAGGTTAGCAAGATCAGGAACCATTATGAACAGGTAACGGTTCATTTAAAACAGCAAGGCGGCCAAAAAAGATTGCTGGACATTATTTTCAGGGTGTTTGAGGATGGGGTAGGTTTCAGGTATGATTTTCCGCAGCAACCCAATCTTAAGTATTTTATAGTATCTGACGAATTAACAGAGTTTAGCCTGACCGGCGATCATAAAACATTTTGGATTCCCGGAGACTATGACAGCAACGAATATCCGTATACCATCTCGCCATTGAGCAAGGTTGATGCATCGGCACTGGCAAAATCAGCAACGGATATAGCGGTAAGGTTTGTGCCGGATCAGTATGGTGTTCAAACCCCACTGATGATGAAAACGGCAGAAGGGCTTTACATAAATATTCATGAAGCAGCCCTTAAGGACTATACCTCAATGCAGTTACATGTGGACACAAAAACCTTTAAGCTTACCACAAATTTGGTGGCCGATGCTGTTGGAAACAAAGCCTATATGCACGCACCATGTAAAACGCCGTGGCGGACGATCATTATCAGTGATAAAGCAACCGGCATCCTGGCTTCAAAAATGGTGCTGAATTTAAACGATCCTTCAAAAATTGAAAATACGTCATGGATAAAACCAATGAAGTTTGTCGGGATCTGGTGGGAGATGCAAACCGGTAAAAGTACCTGGAACTATAGCGACAGGGCGGATACTTTAGGAGCAGATGGCAACCTCATCCCTAATGGCAAGCATGGCGCTAACACAGCCAACGTGAAACGCTACATTGATTTTGCCTCAAAAAACGGAATGCAGGGTGTTTTGGTTGAAGGCTGGAATATTGGCTGGGAAGACTGGTT
>JAQBOS010000571.1 GCA_028287925.1 Mucilaginibacter sp.
GGTCGGGGGGATAAGTAACGGCTGGCCTGGTAACAACAGGCTTTTTGGCCTTACAGGCAGGTAATGCAGCAACAGCTAATAAAATAATGAATACAAATAAGTGCGATTTTATAATTTTCATAAAGTAATGATGTATGGGTGTAAATATAAAAAACGCAGCTTAAAGATGCATATTGTAAATTATGAACATACTCACACTTTCTGCAAGCACCAGGTGGTCATACACCTCAAATTTTGCACATTAGTGGTTTTAATAGGTTCATATAATTTGCCATTCAAATCGTTTGTGTAATCAAGCAGCATTTCTTCATTTACCAAAAAGCGTTCCGAGCCATCAGGCAGCAGGTATCGGCCGCTGCCAAGGGCTTGCACCAGCGTTTCAATCCCGATATCTGATGCCAGGCGCGCAAACAAATATCCGCCCGGTTTAAGCACCCGCCACATAGACCGGAGCATGCCGTCAAAATGAAATTCATTGGCAGCAAAATGCAGCACAGCGCTGCTGATCACCAAATCAAAACTGGCATCTTCAAATGGCAATTCCTCAGCTGCAGCAACCCTGAAATTACTTGATGGAATATCCGGCGCCAGGCTGGCGGCCAATTCAGTTACCACTTTAACTACCTGCGGATTTGGGTCTACGCCATAAACGTCAAACCCATTGCGAAGGAAATAAACCAGGTTTCGACCGCCGCCGCAACCGGCATCCAGTACTTTGTTGCAATTATTAAAGCGACCCTTTAATAACTGATCAAACAAATAAATATCAATATTGCCGTAAAGCTCCCAAAGGTTGTTTTGCATGTCGCTAATGTAGGCTGAACTTTTTAGAAATTGAAAAACCTTAAAAGGCTAAGTGGTAATTTCTTCTAAATAATGTCCTGGCTATTACTTTTTGTCCCACAGCTTTTTGGTAACCACTTGCCCGATCACCTGGTCCCTGTAATTTCGGCTGATGGGGATCCGGTTATTTTGCATAAATATTTCATTGCCTTCAATGCCGTCAATTTTGCTGATAGCCACAATATAGGATTTATGTACCCTGATGAATGCCTTTTGATCAAGATTCTCTTCTAAATTTTTCAGCGAAAGCATCGTCACATATTTACCTTTCAGCGTGTATATGTTCACATAATTCTGCATCCCTTCCACATACAGGATCTCCTCGAAAGGGATCTTTTCGTATTTGCTTCCGCACTTTATAAAAAAGTAATCATCAGGCTCCGTTACCGCGCTATCATTCGAAAGGGATTTCATGAGCAGGCGGTGATAGTCCCTGGCTTTGCTTGCCGCTTTAAAAAAGCGTTCAAAGGTTACCGGTTTTAGCAGGTAGTCAAGCACGTTTAACTGGAAGCCTTCAAGGGCATATGACGGATAGGCGGTTGTTATCACCACCATTGGCGGTTTTTGCAGGATCTTCAGAAACTCTATCCCGTTCATTTTTGGCATCTGGATATCAAGAAAAACCAAATCAACGGTTTGCCGGTCAAGCAGCGGCAGCAGTTCCAGTGGGTTTTCGCCTGTGCCGCTGAGCGTTAAAAAGTCAACCTCCCGCACGTAATTAGCCAAACCTTCACGGGCTAAAGGTTCATCATCAATAATTACACAATTAATCATCTTTTTAACTATGAAACGTTTAGGCCATCAATTGTACCGATGGCGTTACTACAAGTTCAGACAGTTGCAGACTGCATCTCACCACAAAGCTATCCGGGTTGTTTTTAATCTCCAGTTCATATTGCCCGGGATAAATAAGATCAAGCCTGCGCTGTACATTTTTTAAACCAATCCCCCCGTAATTTATTACTTCTTTAAGCTGCTCCTCCGCTTTACTATTGGCAATGTCAAGGTACAATTTGTGATCTGTTACAGCTATCCGGATGTTTATCCAGTTGGGCCCGCCTTTATGTTTTGAAACATGTTTAAAGGCATTCTCTACAAAAGTCATTAATATAAAAGGCGCTATACCCAGGTTAGCGGGATAATTCTGACCGGCATCAAAGCTAACTTTAAGATCCTGGTTCTGGCGCAGCTTTTCGAGCCCGATAAAGTTTTCAAGATAAGCTATTTCCTTATCAAGCGGGATCAGGTTGTCATTGCTTTCATAAAGCTGATGCCTTAAAAGTTCTGAAAATTTGGCCAGTGAATCAGAAGCCATGTCAGGGTTTTTATGGATCAGGAAAAATATGGAATTGATGCTGTTAAACAAAAAATGCGGGTTGAACTGGTATTTTAAAAATTTAAGCTCGGTTTCCAGCTTTTCTTTCTCCAGCGCTTCGTGTCGCCTTTGCGTTTCGATCCAGTTCTTGGTCAGCTTGATGCTCATGGCCAGCGTGATCGCTCCCAGTGTGGATTTTAGCGGCTCCTCCTTGACCAGGTGGTAGAACCCCTTCCAGTTAGGGCTGATGCCAAAGGTCTTTTCCACGTTGCCACCATCCAGCCAGGCGCTCAGGTAATAACCGGGTACGATCAGCGCCGAAGAGACGACAATAGTCAGTGCCAGGAAAATAATATAGATAAAATAGTATCCTTTTTGCAAATAACGCGGGATGAGAAAATACAGGTTAAAATACACCGCGAAAGCAGGAAAGATCACATAGAAGAAATACTTGATAAAAAAGACCGAAAAAAATATGGCATGGGCCGCCTGTACGGGGCTATCTATTGCCAGCGCCCACAACAAATAATTATACAAAAACCAAAAAGGTAAATGATATAATTTATACCTGATGAGCCAGTTTTGCTTGGGTTTAAAGTCGGGCATAGCTAAAGATAGTGCTATTGTATTAAATTATTAAGCATGGAAGATGAAAGCGCCTAAATAATTGACCAAATGCAACAATCACTGTATAACAGGTAATTTGCCGGTTTTTAAATTAAAAGGCGCCTGTTTTTAAGCGATATCTGCATTTCATCAATTGCTTTACTCCTGTGGTCAATCGGGTTTCGGTAATATAAATGGTCTGTATTTCTTTGGGTTAACTAAAAAGATACCCCATGAAATACCTTCTCACTTACCTGTTAGTTATATCCGTTTTTCAAACTGCTTTTGGCCAGGTATCAGGCAAGCTTGCCGATCCTGGTGGCCGCCCCATTCCCTTTGCAAGCGTTACTTTAATACATGGTATGGATAGTACACTTGTAAAAGCTGCTTTAACAGGGAAGGATGGAGCGTTCAGGATAGAATCTGCCGGGAAAGGAAAATATATCCTGAAAATAAGCAGTGTGGGTTACCAAACTTTCACCTCTCAAATCTTTGAGCTGACTGACAGCCTTCACACCAAAGATTTTGGAGCTATTATATTGCAGGTAAACTCCAAACAGCTAAGTGAGGTAGTAATACGGGCAGATAAACCTTTGGTGCAGCAGGAAGCGGGTGGGATGGTTGTAAATGTTCAAAGCAGCCTGTTAACCAAAGGAAGCTCGGCCTTACAGGTGCTGCAGCGCTCGCCGGGAGTATTTATCGACCCCCATAACAACAGCATTACCCTAAATGGTAAAGGAGGAGTAATGGTGATGATGGATGGCAAACTGATGCGGATGTCAATGACGCAAGTGGTTGCTTTACTAAACGGGATGAGTGCGGATGATATTGATAAAATTGAACTATTAACCACCCCGCCTGCAAAATATGATGCTGATGGCAATGCCGGGCTGATAAACATTGTAACCAGGAAAAATAAACGACCCGGCACAAATGGATCGCTCACTGTATCGGCGGGGTATGGTAAATATGAAAAAGGGTCTGCAAGTGTTAACCTCAGTCATAACACTGGGAAGGTAAGTTTGCGTGGGTCCTATTCCTACTACCACGAACATGGCTATGGCGAATTGTTTGCCGGGGGAACGGAGAATGTATCAGCAATTGGCGGACAAACATCCTTTCATTACATAGGCCTTAGTAAACCTGTATCAAATTACCAGGACGGAAAAGCAGGTATTGATGTCCATATAACACCCAAAACTACACTAGGCGGCTGCATTTATTACTCATTTGGTAATGATCACAACAACAGCTACAACCATGGCAACTATGCCCTGCCCGATTCTGACCAGATCTTTCATTCATATCTCAATGGCATTAATCACTCCCGCAATATGATCAATAGCTTTTATGTAGAGAAAGAGATCAGTAAAGGTGAAAAAATAAATTTTGATGCAGATTATATCTATTACAAAAATGAGGGTAACACCGCGGTTCAAAGCTCTTTTGTAGATAATAATGGCAACCCGGTTGGCGCCGGGGACAGTCTTTATTCTCCCCGGCAAAGGGATCTGGCTAATACAACCATAAAAGTTGGCGTAGCCAAAATAGATTATACTAAACAACTGAGCCCAAAATTAAAGCTGGAGGCCGGGGCAAAGGGCACCTACACCAGGAGCTACAGCGTATCAGGAATTGAAAATTTTGTGAATAACCAATGGGTATTAAGCACGGTGGGGGTATCCAATAACCTTGGCACAAAAGAGGCTATCGGGGCGGCTTACGGTACTTTAAATATCCAGGTAGATACCGGAGCAAATTTAATTATTGGGGCAAGATATGAGTATTCGCATAACAGCACTGATAACGCAAGCAATGCACAATATGCTATTGACAGGCGACTGGGGAAGTTGTTTCCGAGTGTGTTTTTTACTAAAAAGCTTACGGATAATTCCGAGCTGCAATTATCATATACCGAACGCATCACCAGGCCATCGTTCAGCGATTTGGCATCGTACGTAACCTATAACGATCCGGTATCTGTTTTTACCGGCAACCCCGCTTTAAAGCCAACTGTAACCGATAATTTAAAGGTTGCTTACAACTATCACAATTACTTATTTTCTCTTTTGTTCAGCAGGGATAATGATGTGATTTTAGGAACCCAGATTTCAACTGGCCCTTCAAAGGGATTGGTTTACCTGGCGCCTCAAAATGCGCCCTGGCAAAATAATTTTACCTTTCAAACTCACATCCCTGTAAAAATAACTGACTGGTGGGAGAGTAGTTATGATTTTGTTGGCGGCTTCCACAAATATAAGGTCGACTATACGCCGCAAACTTTCACAAAAACTTATTTTAGCTATTCAGCAAACTTTGCAGAAACCTTTAAGCTGCCAAAAAACTATTCATTCGAACTTTCTGGCTATTACAATTCGTCATCTTATTATAGCACCTCCAGGTCAAACGGTAATGGCGTGCTGAATTTTGGGATGAAAAAAGAATTGAATAACAACGGCGGAAGTCTGCAACTCTCTGTTTCTGATCTTTTAATGTCAGCCAGCTATTACGGTTATATCGGAAGCCTTACAAAAGATGCTTTTAACTCGCAGGTATATGTAAGGTATAATGGCGAATCAAGGAACTTTCCAATTTTTAAGCTAACTTATTACCGGTCATTTGGCACTGCAAATAATAAAAGTCAACGGTCAAACGATGCA
>JAQBOS010000587.1 GCA_028287925.1 Mucilaginibacter sp.
CATATCAGGTACGGGCGTAAAAAACAACCGGACAAAACCTTTCAGCTTTCTAAATAAAATTATGGCTTAAATTTCTCTTCGTTAATATAATTAAATTGCTTCTTAAAATAAATACGGGGCTTTTTGCTTAAAAAGGATTCAAGGATTCTATCAGATAACAATAATGGGACAGTAAATCTTGTAATCAGTAGCTTTTTCTGATCAATTGTATATATTACCACATAATTATAACTGCCAAACTTCCCTAGATTTTTTTGATTATAAATCTCGACTTTCACTACGTCATCCTTTTTAACTTCAATGGTGTAATTGGGGTGGGTAAAAGCGAGCATTGATCTGTCAGCATTAACGATAATTTTTTTACCTGCATCATATTTATTGAATTGAGATATAATGCGAATAACATACCATTGAAAATATAAAAGAACACAAGGTATTGCCCCAATTAATAACAGGGCTAAGGGACTCCGAAAAGCTGTGATTAAAAAAAGCAGAAGTGCCGCCAGTAAAAACAAGGATACAACTATATCAAAAACAGCGCTCCTTTTTTAAAAATGTATTCTTTCTCTTCCTTCATTTAATAAATTTCAACTTAACTTCACCTTATCCTTATTTTGCTCAATATACTTATAGCACTGTTCAAAATACTTTTTCATGGTTTTATTGAGGTATTGTTTCCAGGCAATATCCTCATTACGGTAATGAGCCAGCCAGGCCATGGCATAGGCAATAACCTGCTCAGGCAGATAACCTGTTTTTCGCATATGCCAGCCCTGGTGGGATGCGCTTTTCCATTGTGAAAATTTGAAATAAGAATTACCCATAAAGATGCCAAAGCCAAATGCTACTGCCGTTAAACCAGCCAAAAGCACGTTTTTTTTTTCTATTTGGTATTCATTAAGTAATTTAAAGTTTGCAAGCTCCTGGGCCAGGGTAGAAATTAAGCTTTCGGGGTCTTTAACTTGCTCCTCCTCTATCCAGATCTGCTTATTGCCCAATCCATTGTCTACATATTTACTTACCGGACTCTTCCAACTGCCTTCTAACTTATCCGATGGCGTGGCAACAATCCCATCAGAGAACGCCGTAGGCCTGTTTGAATAAAACATCAGTTGAATTTCCCATGCATCAATGTTCATTATGGCTATTAATTTTTGAAAGATAAACTCCGCATCTTCCTCTGTACCTGTTAAGTGCCTGCCGAAATATTTTTTATCCGGGATAATTGTGTTTAATGATTTAAAATATACGGGCTCTAATAACGCAGCAAGCCATAGCAGGTCATGTTCTATCCATTCCTTATCGGCCGGGGTAATTGGCAGTGGTTCCTTGTTTTTCCAAAACCAGATAGATCCTGATGCAGGCTTGATGCCGCCTGGTACTTCCTGCTCCTCATACCAGTCGGCATGCGTGCTTATTTGCCCGCATCCGCCCCGGGATTTCAGGCATATAGTTTCAGTGTAAACCTTATCGCAAGCCGGGCACTTTCCTTTAGTAGTAAAAGTATCCCAAACGTTTTTGCAAACAGAGCATTTCCACCTGCAGCTATCGTCTGGTTCCCAATTGCATTCCGGACATCTTATCCTAACATCAGGCATTAATCAGTAAATTTGTGACTCCTAAATCTAATAAAAAATCCCACAAAAAATCCCGGCCAATTGACCAGGATCCAATTATTTATTTCCTAATTCCCCCTTTAGGGGGCCAGGGGCTATTTCGCTAATTCTTCTGCCAGCGCAGCGCCAATCTCAGCAGGTGATTCCACCACGCGGATGCCACATTCGCGCATAATTTTCATTTTGGCTGCAGCAGTATCATCGGCACCGCCAACAATTGCACCGGCGTGACCCATTCTGCGGCCCGGAGGCGCTGTTTGGCCTGCAATAAAGCCTACAACAGGTTTGGTGCCATTTGCTTTGATCCATAGTGCTGCTTCAGCTTCCATACCGCCGCCAATCTCGCCTATCATAATAATGCCGTGCGTGTCAGGGTCATTCATTAACAGCTCAACAGCTTCTTTGGTGGTTGTACCGATGATCGGGTCGCCGCCAATGCCTATAGCTGTGGTGATGCCTAAACCAGCCTTTACAACCTGGTCTACCGCCTCGTAAGTTAAAGTACCTGATTTTGAAACTACACCAACATGGCCCTTTTTGAAGATAAAGCCTGGCATAATCCCAATCTTAGCTTCGTCTGCAGTAATAATACCCGGGCAGTTAGGGCCAATAAGGCGTGTATCCCTGCCTTTAATATATTCCTTCACCGTAATCATATCCTTTGTGGGGATGCCTTCGGTGATACAAACAATAACTTTTATACCGGCTTCGGCCGCTTCCATTATTGAATCGGCTGCAAATGCGGGGGGTACAAATATGATTGATACATTGGCGCCTGTTTCTGCCACTGCATCAGCTACGGTATTAAATACCGGTCTGTCTAAGTGCTGCTGACCGCCTTTACCGGGGGTAACACCACCAACAACCTGCGTTCCGTACTCAATCATTTGCGAAGCGTGGAAACTGCCTTCTTTACCTGTAAAACCCTGAACTATTACTTTGGAATCTTTATTTACGAGTACACTCATTGGATTTTTTTATTTGTACGGCAAAGCTAAAGTTTTTGCGCGAATGTCAAACCCTGTAATTACCTAAAAGGGAACTTTTTTACATGGAGATTAAAGTACCGGAAGCATACCTAAATGGTGGTAAAAGCCAAAGTTTTTCAACATTGAACATGGTATTTATATCCTTTTATTATTTTAGCGGCACACTACATACCTAATACTTATGAAAAACAGCAACAAAACCATTGTATGGCTTATGGCCTTTTTATTTTGCACTACAGCCACCCAGGCGCAATTGGGCGGTTTTGGCAAAAAATTACTGGATAAAGGAACCGAAATGGCTTCGGGTGGCGGATTAAACAAAATTCTGAAACAACCCCAGGCCATAACCACCAGCTTTAAAGATGTAAACAAAACGAGTTCAAAACCACCTTCATTTATGGAGGGACAGGAGGCGCAGCCATTATACCTGTTACCCAAAGCACCTAATGGAGGATTTAAGCTTTGTGCCGGTTTTTATGAAATGACCAACAAAAGCTATTGTCTGCATGCCGGTACCCGTGGCCCCAGCACCGGCGATGGCTACATGCTTGCACCTGTGCTGGGCCCCAAACGTGATGTTGTTATTTTGATCTTGAAACATGCCGAAACCCACCCTGAAGTAAATCAGCACAGTATCCAGATCTTACTATGGGCGATAATTGCCCGCACAAAGTTTGCCGATTTTGGTAACGATATTAAACTGACCGCTACCCGCTTACTCTCTCCGCAAGAACTGCTGATGCTGGAAGGTGGCGCTTTAGGTGTATTACCAGCCAGCGTAATGGACAAAGCTAAAAACCAGCTGCCACCTGCCGTGCAAAGTGTTTTTGAGGCTGAAAATAATATCAGGCGACTGGCAACTTCGGGTAATTCATCTTATGAAGAAATGGAGAAGTACGCCATGATTGCCGGTTTGGCGCCAAAGCCCGATCCTGAAGTACCATCAGGCATCTGGTCGCTGCATCCGGATGGTTATTATATCAGGTTTTATCCGCATAGCTATTCAAAAACAACCGTGCAGATCTATGTGCCACAGGAATTAATTAGCAGCAAGCCCGACCTTGTATATGATGCCCCCAATGGCATTGCCTGCCCGGCAAATGTTGGCGCACAACGCCTTGCACAAACCAATGAGCCGCTTAACCCGGATTATACAAAGAAATTGAAAACACCGTGTAATTTGTAAACATTCATCCTGATAAATTAAAGGCGAAAAGATCAAAACCTTTTCTCCTTTAATTTATGGCAATAAACTTTCTCCGTCAAACTCCCCCTTTAGGGGGCTGGGGGGCAAATTCTCCCTCGCTCTTAGCTATTACAATAGTAGCAACCCCGTTGCCGATCATGTTGGTAATGGCCCGTGCTTCCGACATAAACCTGTCCACACCCAGCAATATGGCGACACCTTCTGCAGGGATAATCTTTATAGCTGCAAGGGTTGATGTAAGGATAATGAAACCACTGCCGGTTACGCCAGCAGCACCCTTGGAGGTAATCATCAATATGCCGATAATAGTTACCTGCTGCTCCCACGATAACGGAATATGAAATACCTGCGCCAGGAAAATAACCGACATTGATAAGTAAATTGTGGTGCCATCCAGGTTAAAAGAATAACCCGCCGGGATAACAAGCCCCACAACAGACCGTGAGCAGCCAAACTTCTCCATCTTCTCCATCATCAGCGGCAATACCGACTCAGACGACGAGGTGCCCAGCACAATAAGGATCTCTTCTCTTATAAATTTCAAATACTGCCACAGGCTAAACTTATAAATGCGGCAAATGATGTTTAGCACCACAAAAATAAACAGGAACATGGTTAAATAAACCGAACCCATAAGGGAAGCCAGCGGCTTAAGCGTTTGAATGCCGTAAGTGCTGATGGTATAGGCCATTCCGCCGAAAGCGCCAATTGGCGCCACCCGCATTACTATCCGCATAATATTGAAAAACACTTTGGCCAGCTTATCAAACAAACTAATCACCGGTTGGCCGCTCTCGCCCATAAAGCTTAAACCAAAGCCAAATAAAATGGCAAAGAACAGGATCTGTAAAATATCGCCTTTGGCAAAAGCGTCAAAGGCATTTGAAGGGATAATATGCGAAATAAAATCGCCCCAATGCATTTCTGCCGAAGCCTTTTGGTATACAGCCAGTTTAGAGGTGTCTTTTATCACGAGGTTCACAAAGCCATCGCCAGGCCTTATAATATTGGCTACTATAACT
>JAQBOS010000594.1 GCA_028287925.1 Mucilaginibacter sp.
TGCTGTATTTATGGTTTTAATATCCCTGACCTCTCCGCCCAACAAAAAGCCACCCGAAACAGAAGAAATGCTTTAAAGTAATCTTTGCTTGTCGATAGTTAAAATATAACCATAGTCGGCATCATAAATGCCTTCATAAGGCAAAACCCCGCTAAAATTACCGCCTGCAAGTATGCCGGTTGCATTGGGCAAAGCAAACGTGCCAAAGGCAAACAACGGTGCAACTTGCGCCGAAGCAGGGAAGGCTTTAAACTCAAATACACCGTTCCCTTTGTTAAAAAATACGCCCGATTTAAACGACTGCACCTTTAAAAACTTATCTTTATTTAACGAGTCTCCTAATCTTTCATGAACCGTTTTACCAGCAAAATCATGGTAATAAAGAAACTTCTTTTTTATCAATGGCACTTGCCTCTCAATATCCCCTTTGCCCAAAAAAGTATAATCCTGCTGCGCTATGCTATAAGTTAGCAAAGGATCAACAGTGCCGTTTTTGTCGAGATCTGAAAGAAAGAGTTTTACCGGGTTTCCTTCCGTAGGTTTTAGCTTGGAGTTTAAACCATAATTGCCGGCCAGGATATCAATCTTGCCATCGCCATCCACATCGGCCAGTACAATTTTTTGCCACCAGCCACTTAGTTTATTCATAGCAGGCTGATTGCTTTGCACCAGCTTGCCTTTTTTATTCATAAATATTTTTACAGGCATCCATTCCCCGGCGACTACAAGGTCGGGCCAGCCATCATTATCCAAATCAGCAAATACAGCGGAACGGATCATCCCTGCATGTTTTAATTCTTCAGGAATAGCTGTCTTTTGGAAATGCCCTTTTCCATCATTTATCAATAAATACGATTCGGGGATGTCGCCAAACTTACCAGCTTCCGGCGCACCGGCTATAAAAAAGTCAGGAGATCCATCATGATTAACATCGGCAACTGCAACCGCAGCTTTGTTAAGCCTGATGTCGGGAGTATTGGCCGATCTTGTAAAATGCCCTTTGCCATCGTTTAAATAGAGCCTGTCGGCTAACTCCGGGGAGCCGTTGGCTGCTTCATTTCCGCCGCTAACTACATAAATATCAGGTGCGCCGTCGTTGTTTACATCGGCAAATACGGCATCAACATCCTCGCTTAAGCTATCGGCAATAAAGGCCGGTTGAGGGGATTGTTTAAACCCGCCACTTTTTGTTTGAATAAATAACGCGCCGGGCTGACCTTTGGCACCACAAACATAAAAATCCTCCAATCCATCGTGATCCACATCGGCAACTGCCATCCTTGGCCCTTCGGCCGAGAGCATGTGCGGGATCAGCGGCTGCTGGTTAAAGTCGACAAAGTAGTCTTCCTTATGCTTCCAGTTTACCTGCATTTCCTTAGTAACATCTTTAAATATTGGTTTTTTGGATGGGAAGAATGCAGCATATGAAAACGTTCCTTTGGCGTTGGCTTGACTAATGTTTAAAGCCTGGTTGATTTTTACGTCTTTTAAAACCTGGTAAGTTTGATTGGGCCAAACAATAAGCATGCTGTCAATTTTGTTATGATTGCCTAATCCGAAATGTAACCGCGCATCAACCGACGACTGAAACCCCCGTGTAAGCATCAGTTGTTCATATTGCATCTGGCCACCGCAAAATATATATGCTTTGGTGCCTATGCCAAAATGATTATCCTGTTTCCCGGTAAAGCCGAGGGTGATATAATTGCTGCTTTTAGAGGTGTTTTTATAGATGCCTGCTTCATGATTTACGTTGTTTACCACCAGGTCAAGCTTGCCATCATTATTCAAATCTGCGTAAGCGGCGCCGTTTGCCAGGCCGGGTTCTGTAAAGCCCCAGTCAGCGCTTTTGTCTTCAAATTTTTCGCTTTCAGTGCCTTTGTAAATGTAACTATGCACAGCACCCGGTGGCATTTTATCCAGCACCAGGCTATCGGCCCCGGTACCGCTGGTCAATAAGCCCTGGATCTGATCGTTAGATACAAAAGCGACATAATCCATATCCAGCGCGCGTCGTTTTATGCCATTGGCAATAAACAGGTCTTTTATTCCATCGTTATCAAAGTCGGCCAATAAAGGGCTCCAGCTCCAGTCGGTGGCAGCAATGCCGTTCATCAGGCCTACTTCGCTAAAAGCTTCACCGTTGCCCATGTTTTTCTGCAGGCAATTGCGCGAGTACTGGTTTTGAAAACCGTTTTTTGAAATTTTAAACCGGTACTGGTCGTATGACTCATCGGCGCCATAACTTTTTAATGTTTTTTCTTCTCCGGGCAGCATATCAAGAGTTACCAGATCCAACTGACCATCGTTATTAAAATCGGCAAGATCATTACCCATGCTAAACCTGCTGTAATGGTTAAAATGTTTGGCGCCCGATTCCGTAAACGTGCCATTATGATTGTTGATGTAATAATAATCGTTTTCGTGAAAATCATTCCCCACATAAATATCCTCCCATCCGTCATTATTGATATCTCCAACGGCAAGGCCAAGCCCATATCCCAGGGCGCTGCTATAGATGCCTGAGCTGGTGGTAGCATCAATAAAATGCCCTTTTTGATTCATATAAAGCTTGCTGCCTGCCAGCTTATTGGCGATGTGCCTCGATGAAGTATCCCCATAGATAGAAACAGAATGATCCGACTGGTTGAGCAAAAAACAATCCAGCAAACCATCATGGTTATAATCAAAAAACGCCGCCTGGGTAGAAAAGCCTGAAAAATCAAGCCCATACTCAGCCGATCTTTCGGTAAAGGTGCCATCTTGGTTATTAATGTATAACATATTATGCCCTTTAAGCCCAAGTTTGCCGGCTACTGCGCATACGTAAATATCAAGATATCCGTCATTGTTTACATCGGCCATGGTTACCCCGGTGCTCCAATCTGCAGTGCCGGCAACACCCGCTTTTTGGGTGATGTCTTCAAACTGGTAATTACCTTTGTTTAAGTAAAGCTTGTTGCCGCCTTTTTGGTTGGCTGTAAAAAAAATATCGGGCAAACCATCATTATTAATATCGCCTATGGCAACCCCGCCGCCGTTGTAATAATACAGGTAATCTAAAATGCCGGGTTTGTCATTATCGCTGATGCGGTTTAAAAAATGGATGTTGGTTTGGGAAGAGGGAAGTGATTGAAATAGCGGGGGAGGCGATGTTGGATTTTTTTTGCAGGAGGAAAATACCATACAAAAAACGGTTGTTATTACAAATAAAATGTAATTGCCAAATCGTGTTATCATTAAGGGTAAATGTAATTGGTTAATGGCTAAATATAGGGAAAAATCACCCGGAAATCAATAGTACAAGTGTCGGAATTAAAGCTAATGCATGAACCGGATGTGACTATTTTTGGTATGATAAATTACCTGTTTACGACTGATAAAATATTTCAGCAAATGAAATTATATTTTTCTTGTAAAGAAATTTCAGAAAAGTGTATTTTATTTAAAATGCTGATTATCAAAATAATAAATTGATTTATGCATTTCGTGGATTGTATGATTATTTCTCGATAATAATTGCAATTAACTAATAAATTAATTAAATTTAATGTATAAACCAACTAAAACATTATTATGGAAAAACAAACAAAACCAACAGGCAAATTCAGCCTGCAAAAAGAATTATCAAAAAGTGAATTAAAACAAGTTGTAGGAGGAAGTTCCGTTCAAACTTATTGTTCCGGTGGTCCCTCCGGGCCATTTCCGG
>JAQBOS010000595.1 GCA_028287925.1 Mucilaginibacter sp.
GAAAAACTGCACTATGGTAACAAAAAGTAAAAAAGAAAGTATATAAACTATCCATTTTACCACATGAGCTTCGGGGAAGTAAAATGATATAAATGCATTCAATATAAATATGAACAGGACGCAAATAGCTAAGGATGTATATCCTTCTTTATGAAAAGTCATCATTGGGGGTTGTTTCTTATAGTGTTATCGTGTTCTGATAATTGTACAAAACTACTAATTTGAAATGAAGTAAAGGTAAGTATATACAATTGGGGCCGCTAAAAGTAGTCCGTCAAACCTATCCAATAGCCCGCCATGGCCCGGAAGGATGCCTCCTGAATCTTTAACATTAATGCTGCGTTTAAACATGGATTCCACCAGGTCGCCTGTGGTGCCGAAAAAAGAGATCAATAAAGCAATGATAATCCATTGTTCCCGGGCAAGCTCCGCATAAAAATAACTTAGTATTAATGCTGTCCCCGCGCTTATCAAAACACCTCCGATAAAGCCTTCCCATGTTTTTTTGGGCGAATGGCGTTCAAATAGTTTAGTACGGCCAAATGCTCTTCCTGCCAGGTAGGCGCCGGTATCATTAGCCCAAAGCATAATTAAAAACCCGAGTGGAATATGCAGGTTAAAGCCCCCTGATACATAAGCCAGTCCATGAAAAAACGCAAAAGGGATTATTGTAAATATTATACCCAGGTAAGTAAAAGCAATATTAGCAAATGGAGCTGCTGCCTTTTTAAAGAGCTCGCGTATAAAAATTACGCTTGAACATAACGGAAGTAAAAACAGCATTTTATGCGCAACATTTCTTCCTTCTAAAACTGGCATCCCAAAAATACCCGAGTAACTCAGCAAGGCAAATGCAGCAAATAGCAGCGCGCCATTAATTAATCCGGCTGTAACATTGGGGTTGGCTGTATTTTCCTTAATAAGCTTGTAAAATTCAAAAAGGCAAAAACAGCTTATTACCAGGTAAAAAGCACCGAACAGGTAGGGCCCAAACATAACGGATGCCAGCATAACTATAACAAAAAAGAAACCGGTTATGGCGCGTGTTTTCATGAGGTAATTTGATTCAAAATAATAATTTCAATAGCATCGCTAAAATCGTTTTGGTGTACATATACTTCAATGTTGCCAAATGACCGGTGTGATGAGTCTTGCTTGTTTAATAATACGGTTTCAATATGATTGCCCGCAAGTGCCTGCTTCACCATTTCTGATTGGTAAAAGTTAGTGGATGTGAATATTTTTACCCAATCCTTTTCCATCACTCAACCTGGATTTGATCTTTTATGGTAGCTATCCTTTTATAAATAAAAAGCAAAACCACCACAGTTACAAAGCTTATTGCATAACCAATATAGTTAAACATATGCTGTTCGTTCGGGTCGCCATTGATGATTTTTTTTTGGAAAAGATAGGTTACTACAACTACAGTGCTGTTATTAATAAAATGCGCCCAAACACCCGTCCAGATACTGCCGCTCCAGGCCACAAAGTAACCAAAGAACACGCCCAGCATTAAGCGGGGTAAAAAGCCAAAAAACTCCATATGGAAAGCACTGAACAAAATAGCGGTTATCCATACTGCCGCGTGTGTGTTTTTCGTCCAGCGTATAAATATGGTTTGGATCACTCCCCTAAACATAAACTCTTCAACAATTGCAGTTAGCAGGCCAATCATCAGCACATCAGCTATCACATCCCATATGTTGTCCATCTTTAGTATGGCTTCCATCACTTTTTGCGCACTATCTTCGCTATCGCGCATCCACTTTAACCACGGCGGCAAAACCATTTTTTGGTTAATGTTTGATAAAAGCTCAATAAGCGGGTTGGATAAAAACATGAGCGCGAAGATGACCACCAGCAAAAGCCATGGAAAACGAAAGCCTGGTTTTATGTAATCCTGCAGATCATTAGCTACAAGCCTGGCAAACATTACGGGCGCAATAAATATGGGGAGGGTGGTACCCAGTATTTGTACTATCCATAAAGCCGGAACAAAGTGCGGTGCGGTAACCGATACACTGCCCAATGCCAGCAATGTTTTTAAGCCGTAGAGCGCTGTCACAATCCCCATTCCGATAAGATTACCTAAAATCAGAACGCCAATAAATATACCTATGAAAATAAAAAGCTGCAGCCAGGGGCGAACTGAAGATTTGTCACCCTTATCTAACTCTTTGTACGGTGTATTTATCATCCGGCTTAAAATACGTATTTTTGCAGCGAATATACTGGATGTCTGTACAAATAGGAAATATTGATTTAGGTGAGTTCCCGCTTTTGCTGGCGCCGATGGAAGATGTGAGCGATCCTCCTTTCCGTTACGTATGTAAAAAAAATGGGGCGGATATGATGTACACGGAATTTATCTCGAGTGAGGGATTGATCCGTGATGCCGCCAAAAGCCGCCAAAAGCTTGATATTTTTGAGTATGAGCGTCCTATCGGCATCCAGATCTTTGGCAGTGATATCGACCATATGCGCGAGGCTACCGAAATTGCCACGCTTGCTAAGCCCGACCTGATGGATATTAACTATGGCTGCCCGGTAAAACAGGTGGCATGCCGTGGCGCAGGTGCAAGTCTGTTACAGGATATTGATAAAATGGTGGCCATGACCAAGGCTGTGGTTGAAGCTACGCATTTGCCGGTAACCGTAAAAACCAGGCTTGGTTGGGATGATAATACTAAAAACGTTTACGAAGTTGCCGAACGCCTGCAGGATGTAGGTATAAAAGCGCTCACTATTCACGGGCGTACCCGGTCGCAAATGTACAAAGGTGTTGCTGACTGGGCGCTGATCCGCGAAATAAAAAAGAATCCGAGGATTCAAATCCCCATTTTTGGGAATGGTGACATTGATTCTCCCCAAAAAGCGGCTGAATGGCGCATGGAATTTGATGTGGATGGGATGATGATAGGCCGCGCTGCAATTGGTTATCCATGGATCTTCAGGGAGATAAAACATTACTTTAAAACCGGCGAGCACCTGGATAAACCTACTATTGCCGAACGTATTGATGCCTGTACTACCCACTTGCAAAAGTCTATTGAATGGAAAGGTCCGAAAACCGGAATTTTTGAAATGCGCAGGCATTACAGCAATTACTTTAAGGGCATTGAGAATTTTAAGGAGTATCGCATGCGCCTGGTTACAGCCGGGACTTTGGAAGATGTAATGGAAATTTTACATGAAGTAAGCCAGAATCCGCGCTACGCGGATGAAATATCAAGCCTGCAGTCTTAAGTTTGGGTCAAAAAAGACTAAGACTATATAGACTCAAGATTTTCCACTTAAAAATATTCTGCAAATATGGCTTGATATTTGAACAGATAATATATATTTGAATTAAGGAGATTTTTATATGGTTACTACTATTACAGACGGCGTTAAAGTTTCGGTAGAAACCATTTATCAGCCGGAGTATTCTAATCCTGCGAATGACCATTTTATGTTTGCCTACAAGGTAAAAATAGAAAACATGGGTTCTTATGCAGTTCGGCTTTTGGGCCGCCATTGGTATATTTTTGATTCGAACGGCGCAAAACGCGAAGTTGAAGGTGAGGGTGTAGTTGGTCAGCAACCGGTTATTGAGCCGGGCCAGGCTCATGAATACGTTTCGGGCTGTAACTTAAAAACAGATATGGGCAGCATGAAAGGCGAATACCAGATGTCGCGACTAATGGATAACCAGCTTTTTAATGTGTTGATCCCCGAATTTTACCTGATAGCGCCATACCGCATGAATTAGTTTTCACTCAACATAATTAAAAAACAAAGCCCCGGCCACATAAACAGCCGGGGTTTTTGTTTTTTAATATTTTATCGGTGATGCTCTGGCCGTGGTGCATTATGCGGTTGAGCAGCACGTTGCTGCGGCGCCCGTTGTTGTTGTGGCGCGCGTTGTTGCGGTGCCCGTTGTGGCTGAGCAGCGCGTTGTTGTGGAGCACGTTGCTGCTGCGGTGCCCGTTGCGGTTGGGCAGCACGCTGTTGTGGCGCCCGTTGTGGTCGGGCGGCGTGTTGTTGCGGTGCCCGTTGCGGTTGAGCAGCACGTTGTTGCGGTTGCACAGCATGCCTTTGTTGCTGGGGTTGATTACGATTAGTGGTATTTGGCCTTGCTACAGATGTTCTGCCGTTTGGCCTTGCTGCACTGGATCTTGCACCTGTCCTGTTTACCGGTGCCGATGCGGCAGGCCTTCCACGATTTGCTTTTACAAACAAGCTCCTGTCTTTATGCGCCGCTTCCTGGTGCGAAACCTGGTTTGAAGTAGGCTGAATGTGACGCTCTCTCATAGCTGCCCGTTCCTGTGGCCTTGGCCGTGCTGTTACACCACCACGGCCACCATTAAAGCTCCGGTGATCTCTGGTGTTGCGCACAACAGTACGGTCAACATAGGTATTGTGTATTACTGTTCTGTTTACGCGTACTACTGCGGTGTTATAACGGAAACGGCCTCCGTCCCACCTGCCGCCTCCATAACCATGGCCGCCATAGCCGTAGCCATAGTTAATACCGCCATAAAAACCTACATGAGGCCCCCAGTAGCCTAAATGAAATCCGTATAAACCGCCTGCATAACCCCAATAAGAGGGGGTCCAGTAAAGACCGGGATTTGGCGGGGCCACCCATACACCCGGCACCCAGTAATAACCACCTTCGTCATTATCATAGGCCCAGTAACCGGGCTGCCATATATAACCATCAACCGGGCATTCCGGCTGTACATAAACCCGTAATGGCGGCGGCGGCGTACCTACTGTTACGCTTACACTAACTTGTGCATATGTTTGGGGTATGGCAAAATATGCCACACATAATAAAATGAATACTTTAATGATCTTTTTCATCGGGGTAATTGTTTATTAACTGTTTAAGCAATATCAATTAATTGCTTCATTGTTAATTATATGACAATCAGCAGCAAATAATGTTTGCCGGATTAAAACCCGGGTGTTCAAAACCTGAAAAGTGTCTCACTGATCTCCGTATTCCCATAAACAATAAAGTATAAATATTAAAACTCCACATGTGCCCTTATCGAAAATACATTTACCGGCCCGCGATCCTTATTATAGGCAGGGTTTATAATAAACTGGTAATCGGGGGTTAAAAAGAATTTCTTTTGGTAGGCATTAATTTTATAATATAATTCGGCTATCGTTTCAGGTGCGTAGTTAAGTTTGCCATCGCCAATCAAAAAGCCATAGCCACCTGCTGCCAGGTAATTGCGGTGTGGCGCAGATAAACCGTTCCCAATAAACGCAAGGCCAACTTCATCTTCATTACGCTTCCAGGAAGTGCCTTTTAATACAGCGCCTAAGCTTACGGAACGATCAATTTCAGTAAAGAACCAGGTTTCGGTATGCCCGTCATTGTAGCTGGCTTTGGCAAATACGCCAAAGTCTTTAGAAAGATACTGATCAGCACTAATTCCAAAACCATATTTATGGCGGCCATAAGCTTGTGTACTATCGACATTTGGGGCAGTTGGGTTTTGGGCTACAGCTAAATTATAATTACCGAATTTGCCATTGTTCCTGAATCCAAGTAAACGTAATGTCCCGCTCTGTCCACCTAAAGTGTACCGTTTTTCATATTCAAGCGTCTGGGTATTTGCTTTACCTATTTTACTATCCCAGACGGATGAATTAGCCTGGGTTACCACCATGGTAAAAGCGAAACGCAGGGTCCAGTTGGGCTGACCTAATTCGGTAACGGCACCTATAGTGTAGCCACGTGTATTTGCGGGATAATCCCATGCGCCATTATCCATTAACGCCCAGTTCATAAACTGCGTGCGCGGGTCATGACTGAAATTATTGCCATCAAAAAAATCAGCCATTCCAAATTTTCCGGCAGCTATTGAAAAATAGCGTTTGCTTTTTAAACCACCCAGCACATTGGCATCACCTTGTATAGTATCTTTTTCATTTCCCCATTCAAAGTTTTGCTTAAAATACAAACGGGCAATGTAAATTTTAGGTTCTGCCGAGCCAACCCTAAATGTTTCGCCATTCGGAAAACCGGCTATCCCCAGTGTTTTACTTAAACCTGCACCGCCGGAAATCTCCGGGTTAAAGTAAGCTTCAGCCCCTTTCCACAAGCGGGCCGCACCAAAAAATGTAGAAGTGATGGAACTTTGTGTTTCTTCTTTAGTCGACAAGCTGTTTAAGCCACTATAACCGGCGCTAAACCCGGGCTTGTATTGTGTAATAATAGTTTGCTGAAAATGGAAGCTAAAGCGTTCCTGCTTAACAGTATCCTGCGCAGCAGATAGCTTAACAACAGCAATTAGTAATATAAAAGAGAGTATGTATTTTTTCATAACAGATATTTTATTAAATTTAAGCAAATCTAATAATGAATTTAGACTTGTCTAAATTCATTATTAGATAACTTATTTTACAACCATTGATTAAATTTATTGATAAACCAGTTTTTAATTATTTGAGTTAGTAAACAGTAAGTTAGCAGGATGCCTATAAGCCATGGAAAAAAAGCAAGCGGTAATGATTGCATTTTAAGCGCCGGGGCGAATCCTGAAAACGGCAATATAATAGCAATAACCATAATGCAAGTGGTTAAAGCAACCACAGGGGCCGCTGCCCAGCTTTGTATAAATGGTATTTTACGTGTACGGATCATGTGTACGA
Source organism: Mucilaginibacter sp. (assembly GCA_028287925.1). Classification (GTDB taxonomy): domain Bacteria; phylum Bacteroidota; class Bacteroidia; order Sphingobacteriales; family Sphingobacteriaceae; genus Mucilaginibacter. Next base: position 6,658 of record JAQBOS010000595.1, read on the forward strand.
TCAGTGTTTGCGATAACAAACTTTCAACAAACCACCCCGTTTGAAATAAGTTTTGATGAGCGGGCGAATTCGCCTTAAATACAAACCACAACACCGCAAATGTTGCGTAATCAAAAATTGAACTTACGGGGCCAACGTACAGCATGAATTTGCTGATGCCTGCCGCATCCCATTTCCTGGGGGTAACAATATAATCTTCATCCATTTTGTCCCAGGGGATAGAGATCTGCGATATATCATATAGTAAGTTATTGATCAAGATCTGGATAGGCAGCATCGGCAAAAAGGGCAATAAGGCACTGGCGCCCAGCATGCTGAACATGTTGCCAAAATTGCTGCTGGCTGTCATTTTAATATATTTTATGATGTTTCCAAATGTGCGGCGGCCATAAATAACACCTTTACGGAGTACCATGAGGTCTTTTTCAAGCAAAATAATATCGGCGCTTTCTTTGGCGATGTCAACAGCTGTATCAACAGAGATCCCAACATCCGCATCCCGTAATGCTGCTGCGTCATTTATACCATCGCCCATAAAACCTACCGTATGCCCTTTTGCCTGTAAGATTTTTACTATTCTTGCCTTTTGGATAGGGCTTAACTTGGCTAATATGCTGATGTCATCAATCCGGTCTGTTAATTCCTGGTCGCTCATGCTTTCCAGCTCTTTACCCAGCAATACGTTGGTTACCGGGATGCCCACGTCCATACATATTTTTTTGGTGACTACCTCGTTATCGCCGGTGAGCACTTTAATTTGGATTCCTAATTTGTGTAATGCTTCAATAGATGGTTTGGCTGATGGCTTTGCAGGGTCAAGAAAGCCGATAAATCCGGTAAGGATCATGTTATTTTCATCGGCTACTGAATAGGTTAGCGGCCTTTCATCATATTCTTTTACAGCAACCAGCAGAACTCTTAAACCTTCTTCATTTAATTTTTTAGAGATGCTAAGAATAGTTTGACGCATTTTTTCATCCATTGGAATAATCGCATCACTTTTTATCTGTAATTGATTATCCACACCCGGATCAAATGCATTGTTGCATAAATCAAGTACTTCCTCAACCGCTCCCTTGCAGATCAGTAAATGTTTATGGTTCTTTTCTTCCAATATAACAGACATGCGGCGGCGTTGAAAGTCGAATGGGATCTCGTCTACTTTTTGATAAGATTCGCCCTCTTTAATGCAGGCATGAATGTCCACATGCTCCAAAACCGCAACGTCAAGTAAGTTTTTTAAGCCTGTTTGATGATAGCTGTTAAGATAGGCCCATTTCATCACCTCATTATCTTCAAAGCCAAAAACATTTAAATGGCGTTCCAAAACAATTTTGTCCATAGTAAGGGTGCCGGTCTTATCGGTACAAAGAATATCCATAGCCCCAATGTTCTGGATAGCATTCAGTCGTTTTACAACAACTTTTCGCTTTGACATATTCACAGCTCCTTTGGCCAGGTTAGCGGTCACAATCATCGGAAGCATCTCGGGTGTTAAACCCACCGCTACTGAAATACCAAAAAGCAGCGCCTGCAGCCAGTCGTGTTTGGTAAAGCCGTTTATAAAAAATACCAGGGGAACCATTACCAGCATAAACCTGATCAATAACCAGCTTACACTGTTAACGCCTTTATCAAAGCTGGTTTCGGCACGCTTGCCCACCAGCGTTTTGGATAACGATCCAAAATAGGTATTGCCGCCGGTGTTTACTATAACCGCATGCGCAGTTCCGCTTACTACATTGGTACCCATAAAGCAGCTATTACTTAGCTCAAGTAATGATTGCCCAGCTGCATCATGAACGGGCAGATCTGTTTTTTCAACAGGCAATGCTTCGCCGGTTAACATGGCCTGGCTTACAAACAAGTCTTTCGACTGCAAAATGCGGACATCAGCCGGGATCATGTCGCCTGCAGAAAGCTGAATGATATCGCCGGGAACAAGGTGTTTGATATCTATTTCACTTTTCTCTTCGTTTTTGCGCAATACAGTAGCCGTTGTTTTCACCATCGACTTCAGTTTCTCTGCTGCCTGGTTGCTCCGGTACTCCTGTGTAAAGCGCAGCAAAACACTTAGCATTACCATAATGCTGATCACTATAACAGTTTTATAATCGCGGTCGGCGGGTGCCTGGATCATTACATCGGTAATTAATGAAATAATTGCCAGCAGGAATAAAACACCGATAAACGGATTTAAAAAAGCCTCAAAAAATTGCACATACCATTTAGGCGCTTTTTCATGTGCTACTTCATTTAAGCCATAAGTATTAAAACGATCTTTTACCTGGAGCGCTGCAAGCCCAGGCTCGCAACTTTCGAGCATGGAAAGAAAGAAAGACTTATCGCCGGCGGATGCCTGCGTTATTCTTAATGCTGAAACACTGCTAAGATCCTGTGAAAATTGAGTGCTGCCTTTGTCTGAATGCAGCTTAACGGCATTGATTTTTTCTCTTTTGCGCATAGTTGTAAAATTAGTCCCGGCTAAACCGGAACAAATGCGAAGAGCTGTCCGGTTAGCAGAAGGTTGTAAATAATTGAAATGTTCTACTCGGACCTGTATCCATTTTATTTGATTTTTTAATTATGCCGCAAAGTAAGTTATTAAAACAATGCAATGGAATTGCATTAGTTGGCGCATTTGTCGCAAATCCCTTTAACAATAAGATTCATCTCTGTCGAAGAAAAATTAACAGGTAATGAAACATCGGGGATTTTGCAATTTGGAAGGCAAAAGGTTTCTTTACACGATATGCAATTAAAGTGCACATGCAGATCATGATGCTCGTTTACATCACATTCTTCTAAACATAAAGCATATTTTGGTGCGCCGGTGCCATCCTCAATTACGTGAACCAATCCCTTTTCTTCAAAAGTTTTAATGGTTCGGTATATAGTGATCCGGTCTGCCGGAGCCAAACTTTTTTCAATATCGCTTAAGCTTATGGCAGCGTTTTGTTCTAACAGCATATTCATAACCAATATGCGCATAGCTGTTGGGGTAACATTTTTATTAGCCAGCTTTTGTTCTGTTATTGGTTTCATCCTACTTAAGTTAGCTAATAGCTTATGCCACAGTGCCTGATTGTTATGACTCTGCTTTTTACATTTATTGTATTAACGGCAAAAATATGCTATTGGTTTAAACTGTATGTTAACACTCCGAATAAAACTGCTCTAAATAATTCAGCATAAAATTATGCCGCTGCTCTGCCAGTTTTTTACCGGTTGTGGTGTTCATTTTATCTTTTAGCAGTAACAGCTTTTCGTAAAAATGATTGATAGAGGGTGCGGTTGAATTTTTATATTCCTCTTTTGTCATATTAAGGTTGGGCTTAATTTCAGGGTTATAGATCTCCCGGCCTTTAAAGCCGCCATAATTAAAGGCCCGCGCAATGCCTATGGCTCCAAGCGCGTCCAAACGGTCGGCATCCTGTACAATATCCAGCTCAATAGACTTAAAGCCTGCTTTATCAAAACCTGATTTAAAAGAGATATGCCTTATAATTTGCTGCACATGATGAATTGTTTCCTCATCAACATTACTATCCTTCAAAAAATCACCGGCAGTTTTTGGGCCTATCTCCTCATCTCCGTTATGGAATTTACTATCGGCAATGTCATGCAGCAGGGCCCCGAGTTCAACAACTAAAGGGTCGGCCTGCTCGGTTTTGGCAATCAGCTTTGCATTGTTCCACACGCGGTTAATATGCCACCAGTCATGCCCACCCTCGGCATCCTGAAGAGTCTGACGAACAAAGGTTACTGTTTTATCAATTAGTGGGGAATTGTTCATAATGGTTTATTAATCTGCAATCAGTTCAACTTCGGCCACCGGGCTGAATAAATATACGCGCCTTGAATTTACTTCTATGCACTTATAGCGTTTCCGCAGCTTCTCTTCCTTGCGGAAAATTCGCCCATCCTTTAGCTTAAACATAGCCTTCAAAGGTAACTTTTCAACCGTTACAATTGATTCTTTAGGCGCATCATACATCCGGAGCGAACGATACAGGGTAAGGTCTGAACAACTGGATGCTGCCGGATTATTTAAATAGCCTGTTATAGCATGTTTAACATCTGCCGGAAAAATATCCTTCTCGAAAAAAGGCTGCATCATTTTTTTAAAATTCAGCTTCCATTCGGTACCATGCGGTTTGGCCTTGTGCTTATGCTCTTTCCAGGTCTGCAGGTGTGCAAACTCATGTACCGTAGTTACC
>JAQBOS010000614.1 GCA_028287925.1 Mucilaginibacter sp.
GAGGCTATTTTTTGGGTTACCGACAGTAGGGTTAATCCCGGGTAGTTCTTTTGCACATTGGCTAAGATCTTTTTTTCGGTATTGCCATCAACGCGCGCTGTAAAATCGTCCAGCAATAAAACCCTTGGATTTATTGCCAGCGCTCTTGCCAGCATAATGCGTTGTTTTTGTCCACCTGATAAGCTCGATCCCCGTTCTGAAACTATGGTGCTCAATTTTTCAGGCAGGCTTTCAATAAATTCCCTTAGTTCGGCGGTATCAATAGCTTTTTGTAACGATTCATCGGTTACCGTATCGCTAAAGGCAATGTTCTCGCGAATGCTCATGTTAAAAATGATACTGTCCTGGAAAACAAAGCCCACCTGGCTATGGAACGATTCGCTGTTATACTCCTCTATACTTTTGCCATCAAATAAAATAGTCCCGCTTTTCGGTTTGATAAGGCCCGTTAGCAGATAAAGCAGCTGTGTTTTACCTGCGGCAGTGGGGCCAATTACGGCAATCTTTGAACCGGCCTTTATATCCATTGATATGGCTTTAAGCGCTGGCTTTTGCCCGTATGATACCGATACATCCGTTAGCTGGATATTGCCTTGTAAAATTTCCTTTAATACACCTGTCTCTGTATTATCCGATGCATTTAAAACGGTGTTTATTCTTTGGAAAGAAGCTGTTGCCGCTGCTATAATATTGCTCATAAAACCAATAACCAGGATCGGGAAGATCAGTTGCGCCAGGTAACTGTTGAAAGCGGCGAAATCGCCCAGGCTCATGGTGCCGTTTATTACAAAATGCCCGCCCAATGCCAAAATGCTCAGCATAGCTATGTTGGCCGAAAAGGTAATAACCGGGATCAATCCCGCAAACAGGCGCAATATTGAAAGACCAAAATCTTTTGCTTTGGTATTGGCCTGTAAAAATTTATCAAACTCAAGTTGTTGTGAGTTAATAACACGGATCAAAGCCGAACCCAAAATGCTTTCGTTTATTACTTTGTTCAACCAGTCGATAACCTCACGGGCTTTCATAAACAGCGCCCGCACCTTTTTAAGCACATAAAAAAATGTACCGCCAATTATTGGGATAATAGCTATAACGCACAGAGCCAGTTTCCAGTTAATGGTAAGCAGTAAAATGCTGGCGCCTACAATAATAAATACTGAAGATACGATGGATACCAGCGCCTGCGATACAAATAGCTTTATAGAATCCACATCAGCAGTAAGGTTAGTTAATAGCTTGGATGGATTTACTTCTTCAACAAAAGCATGACTTTGACGGGAGATCTTATCCGACAACCTGGTGCGCAGGTCACGGGCCACCTTCTCAGATGTATAGGTTTGGATCACACTTTGCAGGAACGAGCAAACAAAAATGAACAATACCGCCAATGAAAATTTTATGATCACCGGGCTGGTATCAAAATGTACCCGCTGCATCATGCTATGGATATAATCATCAATAACGTGCGAAATTATTTTGGGTAACCACAGGTTTACGCTGTTGCTGAAAAGCGCAAACAATATCAACAAAAACACTAAACCCGAGTACGGCTTTAGCAGACTAAAAATTCCGGGCTGTTTTGGTTTATCTTCAGGCATACACAATTCAGTTTTTAGTATTATTTAAAACTCGCGTAAAAATAGCAATGAATTGCTATTTAATGGGGTAGACGATTGAGGAAAGGAAAAATTTTATTGTTTGATTCAGGATTTTATTGTCTTAAGCAGAATTTACAGAATTAAAGAATTTTCAAAATAACGCGGGGGTATTATATAAATTAAATTGGATTCTGTTAATTCTAAAATTTCGAAAACGACGCAGCCATCTTGAACGCCTTATAAAACAAACAAAATGTAAAAATTTCTGATTCAGACAACTACTATTTCAGCGTATGCGTCAACTGAAAAATTGCAAACAGATGGTGGGCTTCGTGTAAAAGAAAAAATTCGGTCCAGTCTAAAATATTTAGTTTGCCGTATTTGGAATGAACCCCGCTACGGTCAAGTTTATCAGGAGATAGCTTTGTTACCAGGTTATAAATCACCTCCCGGTCAGACGAGATCTTTTTAAGCAGCTCATAAGTAGTGAATGCACAATAGATCTCAAAGCCATCATCATCCTCTGCCCTGTATGCTTCAAATTCCGGATCATCCATTAATAAGATCTTACGGATCCTGTCAATAAATACGGGCTGATATTTCGCCAGGTGGGCAATATGCTCATGAATACTCCATTTCCCTTTAATATGGTGGTGTTGTATTTGCCGGTCATTAAGCTTTATAATGATGGGAGTAATAGCTCTGTGCTGATCTTTTAAACGGTGTGTCAGTGAAGATTGGATCATATATCTATAACGGAAATTATGGGAGATGGTTGGCTGTTTTTTAAAATTTACTTATTAAGCGTCCCAATGTTTGAAGGCTTTTGTCAATTTCATCATTGTACGGGATCCCAAAACTGATCCGGATAAAATTTGTAAAACGGCTGTCTGTACTAAAGATCTGGCCGGGCGAAATGCTTATTTTATAAGTTAATGCCTGCTTGTACAATTCAAAAGCGTCAATTTTTTTGTGCAGCTCAACCCAAAGCACATAACCGCCAGGCGGCCTGCTTACTTTAACATCTGCAGGAAAATATTCGGCAATGGCCTGGGTATACCTTAAACATTGTGTGTGCAGCGCCTTACGCAGGTTGCGCATGTGCAGGTCATATCTTCCCGTTTCAAAAAAGTGACCAATCGCCGCCTGGGTTGGTGATGCCGATGATAGCGAATGCATCAACTTTAAATTGATGATCTGAGCCTTGAATTTCCCCGGAATACACCAGCCTACCCGGTATCCCGGGGCCAGTGTTTTTGATACCGACGAGCACAGCATTACCAAGCCCTGTTTATCATAGCTTTTGCAGGTACGCGGCCTTGTTTTGCCAAAATACATCTCGCCATAAATATCATCCTCAATAAGCGGCACCTCATTTTTTGCTAATAACTCAACCAGTTTCTTTTTCTTTTCATTGGTCATGCAATAGCCTAACGGATTGCTAAAAGTGGGCACAAACAAACAGGCTTTTATCTGTTGTTTATGAATGGCATTGGCCAGGTAATCCAAATCAAGGCCTTCTGTTGGGTCGGTTGGGATCTCCGTTATTTTTAAACCCAGGCTCTGTACGGTATTAAATATCCCAAAATAGGTAGGGCTTTCAATAGCTACAACATCACCCGGCTTTGTTACTGCCCTTAGGCAAAACACTAATGCTTCCATACACCCTTGTGTGGTAACAATATCATCAGGTAATATATTTCCGCCCCAGCTAAAAGCCTGGCGCGCTATATGTTTCTTTAAATTTTCGTTTCCCTGTACACCTTCATAGCTAATGCAGCTGTTGCTGCTTAAGCGAATAGCCTCTATCATTGATTTATTGAGTTTGGCCTGCGGCAGCAGGGATAATGCCGGCGAAGCCACAGATAATTTCACAATGCTATCAGTCGAAAAATTACGGTAAACCATGGCTATCATCTCGTCAAGGCTCACTTTTTTCGATTCGCTGGTCTGCTTTTCGCGCTTTGGCTCATCAAAAGAACGGGCTGGTGTATACCGCACATAATAACCCGATTTTGGTCGTGCCTCAATTAAACCTTTAATTTCCAGCTGAACATAAGCTTTATAGGCAGTGCTAAGGCTTATTCCCTGTTCCTGGCTTAAAGCACGAACGGAAGGTAACTTCTCCCCTGTTTTTAATACCATCTGGCGGATCTGGCTGCCTAATCTGTCTGCAATTTGCACGTACAAAAAGTCTTCGTCATACGCAGTATTTTGTGTTGAGCTTTCTATCATCTGTTATATTATAGCAATTATCGGGTTTTTAATAGTCATCGATTGATCGAACTTCGCCCGTCAATTACAGGGTTAATAATTTTAATCCTAAATCTGTTATGCACAAAAATAATAATTCTGCATCTGTTTTATCAATTAATTATAACACATTTTTGTAAGGCAAATATTTATTATGAATGAGATAAATTCAAAACCGGAGATAGGATTAGATCCGGCAAACTGGGATGATATTAAAACTTTAGGGCACCAGATCATTGACGATATGGTTGAGTATTTAAAAGATATCGGCAATAAGCCTGTTTGGACACCTATCCCGCAACAGGTAAAGGATGAGTTTAAAAAAGCTATTCCTCAACAGCCTGCTGATATTTTCGAGGTATATGATGAGTTTAAGCAAAACATTTTCCCATATCACGGTGGCAATATCCACCCTAAGTTTTTTGCATGGGTACAAGGTACCGGCACCCCAATGGGCGCTTTTGCCGACCTGCTTGCCGGGGTTATGAATAACAACGCTGCCATTGGTAACCAAAGTGCTTTATATGTGGATAAGCAGGTGGTTAACTGGTGTAAGCAATTAATGAACTACCCCGAAACCGGCAGCGGCATCCTGGTAAGCGGTGGCTCCATTGCCAATATTACAGGTCTAATTGTTGCCCGCAACACCATTGTTGCCAATGCTAAAAACGCCGGCGTTTATGCCACCCAGGGTAAATTAACCGCCTATTGCAGCAGTGAAACCCATAACTGCCTTGGTAAAGCCGCCGAAGTAATTGGCATCGGAAACGAACAGCTAAGAAAGATTGCGGTAAATGACAATTATGAAATTGATGTTGAAGCGCTGAAAGCTAAAATTAAGGAAGACAGGGAGAACGGTTTTTTCCCATTCTGTATTATAGGCAATGCCGGCACAGTTAACACCGGGGCAATTGATCCCTTAAACGAGCTTTTGCAAATAGCCAGGAACGAAAAGATCTGGTTTCACATCGATGGCGCTTTTGGCGCGCTCGCAAAACTAGTTCCTGCCTACCAGGAAAAGCTTAAGGCAATTGAAGAAGCGGATAGCGTAGCCTTTGATCTGCATAAATGGATGTATATGCAATATGAGGTTGGCTGCGTATTATTTAAAAATGCTGCCGCGCACCGGGCTGCCTTTGCTACTGCAGTTAATTACCTGACCGCGCATGACAGGGGAATTGCCGCAGGCCCGGAAACTATTTCCAATTATGGCATGGAGCTGTCAAGAGGTTTTAAAGCCTTAAAAGTATGGATGAGCTTAAAAGAACATGGTGTGGATAAATATGCAGCTATGATTGCGCAGAATATCGACCAGGCGTTTTATCTTGGCGAAAAGGTGAAGCAGCGCCATGATCTTGAGCTTATGGCGGCAGTTACCATGAATATTGTGTGTTACCGGTATAATCCCGGAAATTTGGATGATGATCAGCTAAATGTACTAAATAAGGAATTACTAATGCGGATGCAGGAAGCCGGTATTGCGGCGCCGTCAAGTACTTTGCTCAACGGCAGTTATGCCATCAGGGTGGCTAATACCAATCATCGCACCCGCAGGAAGCACCTTGATGAGATGATTGCAGGCACAATTGCAATAGGGAACACTTTGATGAAAGAGCATGATTCAAAATTATTCAAATTTGATTTTTTAGTAAGTAAATAACCATTAACCCTTTGTAAAAATGACCCTGAACTTTGATCTTAACGCCAACTATGCTTTGGAAGATGAACGCGTACTATTAAGACCATTGCTTGAAAGCGACTTTGAATTGCTGCTGCCTTTTGCTACAAACGAGCCTGATACCTGGAAATACTCCTATCTAAGTGCCCGTGGTGAAGATGGGATGCGCAGATATATTAAAGACGCCCTTGATAATAAAGCGGCCGGCAAAGAATATCCTTTTATAGTTTATGATAAACAAACCCAAAGTTATGCAGGCAGCACCCGGTTTTATGATATTCAGCAAAACTGGCAAACAATGCAGCTGGGTTACACCTGGTATGGCGAAAGGTTCAGGGGCACCGGATTAAACAAGCATTGTAAATTCTTATTGCTGCAATTGGCTTTTGAAACTTTAGATGCAGTGCGTGTTGAATTCAGGGCCGATGCAAGGAATGACCGCAGCATTGCAGCCATGAAAAGTATTGGCTGCGTGCCTGAAGGAATCCTAAGAAACAACATGCCGCTGCAGGAAGGCGGCAGGCGCGACTCTATAGTTTTAAGCATTTTAAAAGAGGAATGGGATACCGGAGTGAAGGACTTGCTAAAAAGTAAAATGGAACATTAAACTAACCTATATCAAATTATTTGTGGAAATAAATGCACACTTAAAGAAATATTTATGCTAAATATTAAAATTCTTCCCGGTAAATTATTGGCCAGGCAAATTTCACAGCGCATAATTGCGCTATTTTTATAATTTGCCCTGCTGGCATCAATATTGCCTATGATGGGGTGGTATATGAAAAAACTTTACGCCCTATTCACTTTATTGTTGATCCTGGTACTTGCTGTGACCAGCAATCCGGTAATTGCACAAAATTACACATCCGGGATTGTTAATAATGCAAGCAGCGATGAGGATTCAGGAGAAGTTAGCACCATTTTAACCGCTCATGATAAAAATGCCATTTTTGATAATGTGGCTACTTATACCTTTGAAGTAAAAAACACTTATAACAAGCCCCAAGCCGGCAAAGTAACCTACCTGATTACCGACCAGTTTAATAAAAAGCTTCGTAAAGATTCTATTTTGATCAATGTGGAGCAACATAGCTCACGTAGTTATGACTTTACCCTTCCACCGTTAAAAAGTGGTTTTTATAAGGTTAATTTCATGATCAACGTTACCGATTATGATGACACAATCCGCAGGGTATTTGGGATTCGTCCTGACGAAATAAGATCGGCACATTCAAGGCCTGATGATTTTGATAAGTTTTGGGAAACTGCTAAAGCTCAGCTTGCAAAGGTGAAACCTGAATATAAGATTACTGAAAAGTTCGATCTTGAAAAAGACAACCGAAAAGTATTTTTAATAGAAATGAAATCTCTGGGCAATAAAACTATCTATGTATGGTTAACTGAGCCCGAGCACCATCAAAAATATCAGAAGTTTCCGGTGTTGTTACTGTTACCGGGTTACCAGGCAACAAATATACCGCTGTTAGGGCGCGATGATGATATGGCATTTGTTAGCCCGGATGTTCGCGGACAAGGCTTAAGCAAGGAAAATTTTGACATGAGGAGAGAAGATTATATTGTGAATGGCCTTGAAGACAAGAACAAATATATAATGCGCGGAATAATAATGGACTGTATTCGTGCAATTGATTTTATTTATTCCAGGCCTGAATTAGGTCATGACCGGATCGGCGTAACAGGAGGCAGCATGGGTGGATATCTATCCATTACTACTGCTGCTTTAGATAAAAGGGTAACATTTTGTGCGCCGCAAAATCCATTTATGAGTGACATATATAATATGGATAATGGTGCTGTGGAGTGGCCAATTAATTACATGAAAAAATATGTTACCATAAGGCCCGATCTCACCTTTGAAAAAGCTTTGGATAACCTGCAATATTTCGACACTAAAAACTTTGCAAGCGCAGTTAGCTGTCCGGTGGTTATGGGTATTGGATTGCTCGATCCGTTTGTACCACCCAATAATTCATACGTAGTGTTTAACAGCATCAAAACCAAAAAGAAAATTTTCGTATTTAAAGATCTTGGTCACGAGGTTGGGGATAAGTATTATAACTACGAAATTCGTTTTACACGCGATACTTTTGGATTGTTTTAGGGTGGTTGTAGAAGTTATAAAGATAGAATCCTTGAACTTAGCGCAGGCCTTCGACCTGCGCTGATGTGTTTGGCCCTTTCAGGGCCATGAAAAACAACTTAATCTAACCTAATCAACTCAATCCAACTTAATCTAACCTAATCAACCCTCCCCACAATGTCATTGAATTATAACTTTTACAGCATTTACAACAACTACAACTCATTTTAACCCAAACCAAGTAACAAAAACATACTTTCACTATCTATACCATAAAAAGGGCTTATAGTGGAAAACATCCTGAATATTTCAAATCTTACAAAAACCTATCAAAGCGCCGGCAGAACGCTAACCGTGCTTGATAATATAAACTTTACTGTTGCAGCCGGGTCAACTAATGCTATTGTAGGACCATCAGGCAGTGGTAAAACAACATTGCTGGGCCTGTGCGCCGGACTTGACAGAGCCAGCGCGGGTATAGTTGAGCTAAATGGCATCAACCTGGGTAAACTAACTGAGGACCAGCTGGCACAGGTGCGCAATCAATACATCGGTTTTATATTTCAAAACTTTCAGTTGCTGCCCACATTAACCGCGCTTGAAAACGTGATGGTGCCTTTGGAGCTGCGCAGAGAAAAAAATATCAGGGCAAGATCGTTAGATCTGCTGGATAAGGTTGGCCTTGCTGATAGAGGGCACCACTACCCTACTCAATTATCCGGCGGCGAGCAGCAAAGGGTTTCACTGGCAAGGGCTTTCTCCAATGCGCCACGGATCCTTTTTGCCGATGAACCTACCGGGAACCTGGATGCTGAAACCAGCGAAAAGGTGGTAAAACTGCTGTTCGACTTGAATAAAGAAGCAGGCACTACCCTTGTTGTAGTAACGCATGACCTTGAACTGGCAGCCAAAACACAACGTATCCTGCGCATAAAAGGCGGCAGGCTGATAGCTGATGATTTAACCATTAATGGATAACCGGCAATGGAAAACACCCCTGGCATTACCAAAAGAAAAATAAATATCCCCTGGCTTTTTGAAATGGCCCTGCGCGATAGCAGGAAAAACCGGTCGCGACTGCTGCTGTTTATTTCGGCTATCATATTTGGGATAGCGGCACTTGTTGCTATTTACTCGTTCAGGTATAACCTGCAAAATGACATAAACTCCCAGGCTGCCACATTAATTGGCGCCGACCTGGTAGTATCAGGCAATAAGCCTGCGGATGCTGCTATAAAACCATTGCTTGATTCACTGGGCGATAAAAGATCGGAAGAGCGTAGCTTTCCTTCCATGATCTATTTTCCAAGAACACAGGGAACAAGATTAGTACAGGTGCGGGCATTGCAGGGCGGCTTCCCCTACTATGGCAGCCTTGAAACTGAACCTGCACAAGCCGGAACAACTTTCAAAAACGGCAAATCTGCATTGGTTGATAAAACCCTGATGATGCAGTTTAACATGCATGTTAACGATTCCATTAAGGTTGGCGAGGTTACTTTTCAAATTGCCGGGATCTTAGATAAAGCGCCGGGCCAAACCGGGGTTGCGTCAGGTGTTGCGCCCATTGTTTATATCCCTCTGCAATACCTGGAGCAAACCGGGCTTTCCAAAAAGGGCAGCCGGATCAATTATAGTTTCTACTATAAATATGATAAGCCGGTAAATATGAATAAACTGGTAAAAACCATTGAGCACAGAGTTGATAAGGCAGACATGAATATTGAGACCATTGAGATCCGGAAAGAAAATACCGGCCGCTCCTTTGGCGATCTGACCCGTTTTTTATCATTGGTTGGCTTTATTGCGTTGCTGCTTGGCTGTGTTGGCGTGGCAAGCGCCATCCATATTTACATCCGCGAAAAAATTGCTTCTATTGCAATTATGCGCTGCCTTGGGGTAAAAGCATCCGAGGCGTTTTTGATCTACCTGATCCAGATTATCGGCATAGGTATAATTGGTTCTGTTATTGGTGCTGTGCTGGGTACATCAATTCAGCATATTTTACCAATGGTGATGAAGGATTTTTTGCCAATTACCATCTCCACTGATATTTCATGGCTGGCTATCGGGCAGGGCATTTTATTGGGTATCATAATTTCGGTATTGTTTGCCTTACTGCCACTCATCTCCATCCGAAATATATCGCCACTTAATACCCTCCGGATTGATTATGACAATGTGAACCTGGTGCGCGATCCTTTCAGATGGCTGGTTTACTTCCTGATCATCCTTTTTATCATAACCTTTACATTTTTACAGCTGGATAGCTGGCTGGCCAGTATATTTTTCACCATCGGCATCTTCATAGCTTTCCTGGTACTAACTTTTACCGCATGGCTGTTAATGAAGCTGATGCGCCTGTTTATAAAAAGCTCGTGGGGGTATTTATTCAGGCAGGGCTTTGCAAATCTTTATCGTCCAAATAACCAAACCATTATACTTATTGTTTCGATAGGCCTAAGCACCACATTTATTTGTACGCTTTTCTTTATCCAGAGTATCCTGATGGGTCAGATCAGCCTGTCGTCAAGCGGCAATCAATCAAATATGATCTTGTTTGATATTCAAACCAGTCAGCAAAAAGCAATTGCTCAATTAACCAAACAACAGGGATTGCCGGTACTGCAACAAGTACCAATTGTTGCTGTTAAACTGGAGAAAATAAACGGCAAAACCGAGGCTGATGTAAAAAAGGACACGACACAAAAAATCCCGGTTCGCGCCTTTACCTGGGAATACCGCGTTACC
>JAQBOS010000615.1 GCA_028287925.1 Mucilaginibacter sp.
AGATATTATGCATAATATTTTTACAGATATTATGATTTACCGTTAACAATTAGCTTAGCCTATAATTTTATCATTCGCTACCTTTTAGTTAGCTTTGGCATCGAATTTATAGCGATGGCAAGCAGCACAAGCCGACAAACTGAACATAAAACATTTGTTTCCGTTAAAAAGCAAAGCTTAATTATTTCTATTCTCAAAACAGGTAAAATACAAAAGATCATTTTTTAAAAACATTATAATCAAAATATGAACTACGATTTAATTGTTATAGGTTCTGGTCCGGGTGGTTATGTAGCTGCTATCCGTGCTTCACAGTTGGGTTTAAAAACTGCAAGAGTTGAAAAAGAGTCGCTTGGCGGCGTTTGCTTAAATTGGGGTTTTATCCCAACAAAAGCACTGATAAAAAGTGCCGAGGTATTTGAATACATTAACCATGCGGCAGAATATGGTATAAAAGTTGGCAGCAGTGAAATTGATTTTGAAGCCATGATAAAAAGAAGCCGCGGCGTTGCTGACGGTATGAGCAAAGGCGTTCAGTTTTTAATGCGTAAAAATAAGATAGATGTAGTTATGGGTACCGGCAAGCTGAAAAGTAAAGGTACCGTTACGGTAACTAATGCCAGCGGCGAAACACAGGACATAACTGCAAAACATATAATTTTAGCAACCGGTGGCCGCTCGCGCGAGCTTCCTAACCTTAAGCAGGATGGTAACAAAGTAATTGGTTACCGCCAGGCAATGATATTGCCTAAAAAACCCGAATCAATGATAGTGGTTGGTTCAGGAGCTATAGGGATTGAATTTGCTTATGTATACAATGCTATAGGCACTAAAGTTACCGTGGTTGAATTTTTAGACAATATAGTTCCCCTTGAGGACGAAGAAGTTTCAAAACAGCTATCGCGCATCCTTAAAAAACAGGGCATCAATATCATGACCAGCTCAAACGTTGAATCTGTTGATAGCAGCGGTGATATTTGTAAGGTACAGGTTAAAACTGCAACCGGCATTGAAACCCTTGAAGCAGAAATTGTGCTATCGGCAGTTGGGATCTCTACCAACCTTGAAGGTTTGGGCCTTGAAGAAAACGGCGTACAAACTGACCGTGGTAAAGTTGTTGTTGACGATTTTTATAAAACCAACGTTGAAGGCGTTTATGCCATAGGCGATATTGTTAAAGGCCAGGCCCTTGCCCACGTTGCATCGGCAGAAGGTATTATTTGCGTTGAGAAGATAGCCGGACAAAACCCGCATCCGCTTGATTATAACAACATCCCGGGCTGTACTTATTGCTCACCCGAAGTTGCATCAGTTGGCTATACCGAAAAGGCTGCAAAAGCTGCAGGTTACGAGATAAAAGTTGGTAAATTCCCATTCTCAGCATCAGGTAAGGCAAGCGCAGCCGGTGCAAAAGATGGCTTCGTAAAATTGATATTTGATGCTAAATACGGTGAGTTTTTAGGAGCGCACATGATAGGCCATAACGTTACCGAAATGCTTGCAGAGGTAGTAACCGCACGTAAACTGGAAGCTACCGGCCACGAGATCATAAAATCAGTACATCCGCATCCAACCATGAGCGAGGCTATTATGGAAGCCGCCGCTGATGCGTATGGAGAGGTGATACATTTGTAGAAAGTTCATAGTTGATGGTTCATAGTTCATAGCCGGAATATATTTCGTCAGTGAATTGTGAACCGTTTTCTTTTTGCATTTTTCGACTATGAACTATGAACCATGAACTAACCAACCATCTTCGAAAAGAAATCCCACAGGACTATCCCTGCTGATACTACTATATTAAAGGAGTGTTTTGTTCCAAATTGAGGAATCTCGATACAGGCATCAATATTTGCCATTGCCTCTTCGCTTACGCCATTTACCTCGTTTCCAAAAATGAGGGCATATTTTACACCTTCGGCTGGTAAAAAGTCATTCAGCATGGTGCTGTTTTGAGCCTGTTCAATAGCTATAATAGCATAACCCTCATTACGTAATTGTTCTATCGCCTGTAAAGGGGTTTCAAAATACTTCCAGTTAATTGATTGTGTGGCACCCAATGCCGTTTTTTCTATTTCGCGATGAGGCGGACAGGCGGTTATACCGCAAAGGCAGATCTGCTCAACCGCAAATCCATCAGCAGTACGAAAAATGGAACCAATATTATGCATGCTCCGTACATTATCTAACACCACAGCGACCGGAAACTTCTCCATAGCCTTAAATTCAGCTACTGAAGCACGGTTTAGTTCATCAAGTTTTAGTTTCTTCATTTTAGCAGAAAGCTTAAAGCAAAAAGCCAAAAGCTATTAATGCAATTATAAACCTTTTTCTCAGCTTTAAGCTTTGGTCTTTTTGCCTTCAGCTAAAAGTTCCCCTACTCCATTGCCAATAAGCGAACTGTATACCGATGGGGCATATCCAATTTTATTGGTGTAATACGCAATAACTTTTTGGCTAAAGCTATCAAAAGCACTTTCTTTAACTAAGGCTATTGCGCAACCACCAAAACCGGCGCCTGTCATCCGGGCTCCTGCCACGCTGGCATCGGTTTTACAATATTCGGCAACAGCATCCAGTTCTTTACCGCTAACCTCATACAAGTCGCGTAATGAATTGTGCGAGGCATACATTAAACTGCCAAATTCATCAAGGTTATTTTGACTCAAGGCAACAGCGGCAAGCTTTACCCGGTCATTCTCTTCAATAACATGTTTGGCCCGTTTGTATATTACTTTATCAGTAATTAAATTACTGTGTTTATTAAAGGTGTCAGTATCAATATCACACAAATTATTAATATCCAGCTCCTGTTGCAGTGCAGTTAATGCGGCCTGGCATTCCTGCACCCGCTCATTATATTTTGATTCGGCCAGTTTACGGGGTTTGTTGGTATTTATAATAGCTAAAATATATTCACCCAAATTACTGTCGACAGCCTGGTAATCCAGCGTATCGCAATTTAACATAAGTGCTTTGTTCTTTTCGCCGAATGCTACCGCAAACTGATCCATTATGCCACAGTTTACCCCAATAAAATTATTTTCAACAGATTTGGACAGTTTCACCAGGTCCAGCTTTGAATAGCCGCTGTTCATCAGGTTATTTAATGCAAAGGCGGTAACCACTTCTATAGAGGCGGATGATGACAAGCCTGAGCTAATTGGAATATCTCCATAAAAAAGCAGATCCAAACCCAAAACCGGGTGGCCGTCTTTTAAAAAATACTCAATAACGCCAAGCGGGTAATTAAACCAATACTCACCTGTTTTACTGTAATCATTTTGCACAGGTATGTCCAGTTTATGCTCAAAGTTCAGGCTTCTGAACCTGAATACGCCATCATTATTTGGCGAAACAAGCAAATAAGTCCCAAAAGTTATAGCGCATGGCATTACCAATCCGCCGTTATAATCAATATGTTCGCCTATCAGGTTTACGCGTCCCGGAGAAAAGTAAACGTTTTCGGCTTCTTTGTTATATACTTTATTAAATTCCTGCGTAAGAAAGTGCTTCATTTAGGATTTCTAATTGGTTGAAAGAGCAAATATGCAAAAAATGTAATATTAACAGTTATTATTCTTTTTTATTTTACTATTGTTACCTAAAATTCTTTTAATTAGGCCCTTTAAACTTAATTTGCTTAACTAAACACCATACATATGAATCAATATATTGTTACAGCTTACGACTTTACCGATCCCGAAGCTTTACCGCGCCGCATGAGTGTGCGCCCACACCACCTGGATGCAGCTGTCGAACTGAAAAAAACCGGCAATTATGTTTTAGGTGGCGCTATATTAAATGATGAAGGGAAAATGATTGGCTCGGTAATGATTCTGCAATTTGAAACTGAAGAGGAATTAGAAGCCTGGAAGCAAGGTGAACCCTATATTACCCAGGGAATTTGGGAATCGGTTGATGTGAAACCTTTCAAAGTGGCTAACGTAGGATAAGCAGATGGCATCATTGCGCCTGAAATTCCCCAGCTATTAAAATAGCCTCCTGGTATTTACTACCAGGAGGCTCATAAATATTATCTAAAAGATCTTTCCGGATTACCCCTCGTTTTTCTTCTTTAGTAAGATTAACCAAATTTTACTTCTTATTCTTTTCACCGGTTTCCAGGTTCACAATGTATAAAGTTCCGTTAACAGTTAAATTTGCTGTACCATCGCCGTTAAATACAATTGTGCCATTATAGCTGAAATTTCCTTTTTTGGGGACGGTGCCCGATATGATAAAGGTTGCTGAACCACTTGCAATTTTGCGGGCAGGCTTAGTTAAAGTAAGTGATTTTACGGTGATATCAATAGCGCTGCTCCCTGAATTTGTAGTATCCACTTTTGATTTGAATGAACCATCCCGTTTATATTCACCATTAATAACATAATTTGTTGCAGTAGGGTTGAGCCCGCCAACCGTAAAAGCAGAGGTTCCGGAATTGCTTGACGATATACGCGAACTGCTATAAGAACCGGAATAAGCCAGGTTTGATACCAGGTTATCCGGCTGGTTATCACTGTTACAGTTTAAAGTATAGTTGTATTTTAAACTATAGCTGTAACTAAATTGCGAGCCATTGAAATGCCGTGATACACTATCAGACTTTGAAGCTCCGCATGCCAGGTGTATGCTTGTAAAAGTTTGTGCACTAATTGTAACATCGCTTGAAACACCTGCTACACCATTAAAATTTGATGACATAGAAGCAGCAACCATATCTGCCGCTTCGTCGTTTGACACATTTCCTTTTACATTTACTGATGCGTTATCATTTTTTTTACAGGATACTGCCGCCGCCAGCAACAATATCACAAGGTAGAATTTAACAGTTTTCATAATTTACTTATTTTAGTGAAGGGGTATTTTATTTCCTTAAAACAAGTAACCTTATCTTTTTGTTTCTCTACAGTTAAAATAATAAGTATATAATTGAATATACTAAGAATATTTATTTGAATAGACAGACTTACGAAGTTTTGAAAACTTCGTAAGTCTTTAAATATTTATTGCGGATTGATACTATTCAGCTCCTGGATATCATCCTCATCAAGCTCAAGTGAAACTGCATTTACATTCTCTTCCAAATGTTTCACGCTTGATGTTCCGGGAATCAGCAAAATATTATCCGAATGGTTAAGCAGCCAGTTTAAAGCTACCTGGTGAACAGTGGCATTGTGCTTATCGGCTATCTGTTTTAATTTATCCTGACTTGCTACATTGCCTGCATTAAGCGGAAACCATGGAATAAAGGCAATTTGATGCGCCTTGCAATATTGCAGCACATGCTCCCATTTACGGTTATCAACGCTGTACATATTTTGTACAGACACAACTTCAAAATATTTCTGCGCCCTGTTAATAACATCCACATCAACTTCTGATAAACCTATATGTTTGATCAGCCCTTCTTCCTGTGCCTGCTGCAAAAACTCAAAGCTTTGTTCAGCCGGAACGATCGGGTCTATCCTGTGAAGCTGGTAAAGATCTATCTGATCAAGTTTTAAGCGTTTAAGGCTACCTTCAATCGCTTTCCTTAAATGATCAGGCTTCGCATTTATAGGCCATACATCAGGCCCGGTACGCAGTAACCCGCCTTTGGTACCTATTACAAGGTCGGCAGGATAAGGATAAAGCGCTTTAGCAATTAACTCTTCTGATACATGCGGACCATAGCTATCGGCAGTATCAATAAAATTCACGCCAAGCTCAACAGCCCGCTGCAAAACTCTTATGGCTTCGGCTTCGTCTTTTGGTGGCCCCCATATTCCCTTGCCTGTAATCCGCATAGCGCCATACCCCATTCTGTTTACGGTTAATTCGCCACCTATCGTCAAAGTTTTTTCGGATGTAATTGATGAGTTGTTCATATCTGATTGCAGTTGATGAAAAATATTAACGCAAGTTCATGTTACAAGTTCATGTTAATTGTTCTTATGCTCAATATTAAAAAGTCATTTTTAGGCATCTTCAATAAATCAAATAGTATTACCTTGGCTAAAAAAATAAACCCTTCATGCTACAACAAAATAATGCACATCACGCCCGGCACGTAAAAGGTTATCACTTTATGCTATGGGCTTTTTTACTTATTGGCACCATCACCTCCCTGGTTAGTTTATACTTACAATGGTCTGCCCATTACGATGTTTTAAACCCGGTATTAATAGCCCTTTTATTTATATGTGCCGATTTTAGCGCCTATTATTTGCGCCAGTTTCCACTACGGGCACAAGACAGGGCCATCCGTGCCGAAGAGAACCTCAGGCACTTTATATTAACACACAAACCTTTGGATATCAGGGTTACTATGGACCAGGTTATTGCGCTGCGCTTTGCGCCAGATGATGAGTTTATTGTACTTGCCGACAGAGCCGCCAAAGAAAACCTTTCGCCTGCCGAGATAAAAAAAGAAATTAAAAAATGGAGAGCAGATAACCACAGAATGTAATTTCACAGAAAGCAGAAAACTAAATAAACAAAAAGGCACCCGCTATTGGGTGCCCTTTTGTTTATGACCATTATTGTTGAACCTGGGGCCGATGCTCTTCTTGTTTTACCGGTTGCGGTTTAACCTCAACTGGTTTTGGTTGAATCACAGGCCGGGTAACCGGTCTGTGATTTTGCTGGCCTTGCTGCGGACTTGGGTTTACCTGTCCGTTATTCGGCCTTGGGTTCTGCTGACCTTGTTGCGGATTTGGATTTACCTGTCCGTTATTCGGCCTTGGGTTCTGCTGACCTTGTTGCGGATTTGGATTTACCTGCCCATTATTCGGCCTTGGGTTCTGCTGACCTTGTTGCGGATTTGGGTTTACCTGCCCGTTATTCGGTCTTGGGTTCTGCTGACCTTGTTGCGGATTTGGGTTTACCTGCCCATTATTCGGCCTTGGGTTTTGTTGACCTTGTTGCGGATTTGGGTTTACCTGCCCATTATTCGGCCTTGGGTTATACTGCCCTGGTTGCGGATTTGGATTTACCTGCCCGTTATTCGGCCTTGGGTTATACTGCCCTTGTTGCGGATTTGGATTTACCTGCCCGTTATTCGGCCTTGGGTTTTGTTGACCTTGTTGCGGATTGGGATTTTGGTTATTACCTTGTCCATTGTCCGGCCTTGGGTTTTGATTCCCTTGCTGCGGATTTTGGTTTGGAGTATTTACTTGTCCATTACCCGGTCTTGGATTGTATTGTCCCTGTTGCGGATTAGCATTTGGGTTATTGCCTTGTCCGGTAGCCGGTCTTGAATTTTGTTGATCGGGGTTTCTATGATTCCCTTGTCCAAAATTTATAACGTTTCGGGGTATTGGCCTTTTACCACCCTGAGCCGTGGTTTGATTTATAACCGGCCTGTAAACAGTAAGCTGATTGTTTGATAATGTTTGCCCCGGCTTTGTACTTATTCCAATCCTAACA
>JAQBOS010000573.1 GCA_028287925.1 Mucilaginibacter sp.
ACGGCTTAAATGTGCATAGTCCTTGCCAACACGCTTAGAGATCAGATCGGAAAAGGATAAATTGAGTTCGGAAAGGTCGGAATGATGCACCAATTCGATAACCGCGTTTTTGATCGCTTCCACAGTCCTATCCGTTTCCTTGTTGATTAGCTCAAAACCGGGGACTTTGAGAGCCGCAGAGATAAGTTGCATTTGTTCCTCATCAGGTTCAGGTGTTATTTCTGCGCTACCCAGCGCAACTTGCTTAACCGTAAAGTCAAGGTTTTCCAACTGCTGCCGGACGATCATCTGGCAGCGGTTGCAAACCATATTTTTTATATGTAGCAGCATGAATTTTTCCTTTATCAAAATTAGCATTATTTCATGCTTTTTCTGCCCCAATAAAAATAGGCCAGCGATAAAGGAATAAAAAACAGGTTCAGCCAGGTTTGATAATTCCAACTGAAATGTCTGCCTGTCATTTGCATGCTGCCGGTATGTGCTTTGGGGATCCAGTTCAAGGCCGCAAAAGAGTAATCCAGGAACAAGGAAGTAAAGAAAATGCTTACCACCAAAATAATCAGTAAGTACCACATCGTCCGGTTTCCGTAATATTTACGGAATACCATGAGCATGGGAATAGTCACCAGGTCGGAAAGTATAAAAGCGATCACGCCGCCAAAAGAGATACCACCCTGCCATAATACAGCTGCCATTACAATATTGCCTACCGAGCAGACAAAGGCAATAATGGCAATGAATATTCCTACAATGGCGTTCCAGCTTAATATCACAAAATGCGGCAGACTGCTATTCCCACTTAAAAATAATCCTCTCCAAAAAGCATCAGGCACCACTACCATTAAAATAGCTGACACCACCAGGCCGATCAAAATATCTTTACCCACCATCATTACATCCATATAATAATGGCCGCTGGCTGTTTTCAGGCTCGATAAAAAACCGGAACTAGCCATTTCCTCTTTTTTATCATCCATCTTCATATCGTGCTTACAGCAAGAATGTTCCATTTGGTGATGGGCGTGGGGATCGTCAGATTTTTTAGCTTCCGGTGCAGTTAAATGTTCCTTGGCTTCATCCTTTACCCTTGCCGGGAAAAACCTGCTGATCAGTATCGCTGATACGATGATAAAAAACAAACCGCCGATCACTTCGCCGCCAAAGAATGCCCAGCCTAACAGGGATACGATCACAATAAATATTTCAAACACCAGGTTCGTGCTGGCTACCATAAAAGCAACTGCATTAGACCAGGTAGCGCCTTTGATCATTAATGCCCTTGCCATTGAAGCGGCGGCATAAGAACAGGAAGATGATATGGCACCAAAAAAGGTAGAAAGGCTAAGGGCCGTTGCGGAATCTTTACCTAACCGCGCAGATATGCTTTCTGTGGATATAAAGGCCCGGATCAGCGATGAAAGGATAAAGCCAAGTGCCAAACCCCAATAGATGTCCCAAACCATATAGGCCAGTTGCGATAAAATATTTGTGATTACGTTCATGATAGCATCATTTATTTAATACAAATTTACGCTGGGCCTGATTTTTAAGTTTACAGTTTAGCGTATTTGATTTACAGGATTATGATGTGCTATTATAAATAGGTAAGAATAAATTAACCATTAACAATCACAAAATGAAAGCAAGAAAAAGAAAGGCCCAGGGAATAGCAGATCGTATCGACCACTTTTTTCTGATTTTAAGATATATGCGTAAAACATAACTGGTTTATATAACAAAAGCCCCAATTATAGGGGCTTTTGTACTCCAAACGATGCAAATATCCGAACGTTTTTTGGAAGACATAAAACTTTTAGGTCGTTTAATCGCATAAAATGAGGTAGGTGACAGGAAGATTATCCAATTGTTTTTAAATTAATGTTAATGTATTTTTTTCTATTGGAAACAGCTATCATGAAGCAGATTGCGGCTAATGTCCCTAAAATAGATGGGATAAATTGGCTGTAAGGTTGATATTGCGGGAAAACTGTCCCTGAAAAAGCAGATACCAGACCAGTGAAAGCACTCACCATTTTTAAAATATGTTCATATATCCATAGGTTTCCATATATTTTGGTTGGTATAAAGTATCTGCCCAGATCATACACGATCATCAAAAATAACCAGCCTACCGTACTGTAAATAATTACGGGCGACCAGATCATGCCGATAGATTTAAAATAATAAAGGAAATATGATACAGATATTAATGCCAGCAGGCATACACTTATGTCAATAAATTGGGGGCTATTTGACCTTGCTTTGATGATCCGGTAGCCTGAAAATGCCTGGTAACCGCTCAATACCGTTATGACCAGCAAAAAAGTATTTCTTCCGAATACAAACACCCCAATTAATCCGGTTATAATAACAATCGTCATCAGGACCAGGAATAATCGCCCGGTTAACCTGTGCAACTTTTTTCCCTTGCTCGCAATAATTGCTATTAAACCGATAACTAATGCTGATGAACCTGCGGCGATGTGTACCGCGATATTAATTTTGTGAATAACTGAAAGACTTTCCATTGCTGATTTTTTTAACAAAAGAAAGTTTAAAACAGATGGCAATCGTCCGGAAAGGTAGGGAAAGACCTATAAATTCAGGAGCTATCCGCGTTTCGGTATTGCAAAGGTGTTTGGCCTGTAGTTTCCTTAAATATTTTATTGAAAGACGACTTTGAACGAAAGCCGGAATCGTATGCAATTCCCAATATCGAATAAGCAGCCATAGCAGGGTCTTTAAACTTCTCTTTAACAGCCTCTACCCTATAGCTGTTTATGAAATTAAAAAAATTGGATCCCGACTTTTGATTAATAACTTGCGAAAGCTGGTTTGCGGTGATTCCCAATTCACCTGCAAGCATAGCCAGGCTCAGGTCTTCTTTCAAAAAGGATTTCTCTTTATCCATATGAAGTTTTAACCGCATAAAAATTTGATCTGCCTTTCCATCGCTCAGCCCCGAATTTTTATAGTTTGCTGCTATGATGTCTTCATTAAGATCTTCCTGGAGTGATGTATCGCTGTTAAATACTGCATCCTGCTGCAGGCCGCAGACCCCAATAAAAAAAACATAGCCAGTAAGGATGGCGCCAACAACTGCAAAAAGATTGGGATAATCTATAAGTCCGTAACTAACCCCATATTTAATAAATAGAAATAACCCTATAAAAAGAATAAGCAGCGAAATAACGATCCATTTTAACCAGTTCAGGTTTATTTTTTCTGTATAGGAATAATTGTCCGGCAGTGTTTTTTGATACCTTAAAAGTACAAGAAAGCTTAAAATAGTGTAGTATCCGGGAATAACTGCTAATAAGGCGGTTAAGGAATACTTAAGTTCCGGATTTAATGCACTGCTAAAGTGTGGGAAGCCATCTTTCAAAAAAAGATCTCCCTCTTTTGTATAATGAAGAAAAAACGTTATGCAATTGAAACCCAGGAATGGAAGTAAATGAATCCATATATTTCTCAATTTAAAATCGTACCCAAAAGACAACGAACGGATGTAAAAATAAAGTACAGGGGAATTAATTAAAGGCAGGGAGAAACCCAACAGTTGTAAGTAGCCCGGGAAAATAGGGTTGGCAGATAAGTTATCGTAATAAAAGCCTAATTGCAGTGAAATAATCCCCATCCATACCATTAATATCCGGTCGCTATCCGAATTTTTCGGTTTATTTTTCAGCAGCAAGATGAAGAATAAGCCATTAATAGCGCCAGTTAATATTATTGATCTAAGCAGCATTTGATTTTAAAAATCCAATTTAGCTAAAAATAAGCTTGTAAATTTTAGTCGTATTATAGAATCGGTATAAAAACAAAAAGCCCGATACTTGTCCGTATCGGGCTTCAGTACCGATACCGGGAAATTAATTGAACACATTTATGGGTTTTTGATGATTGCAAAGCGGATTTTAGCAAAATATGATGAGAAAAATCAGGATAACCAAAGTGAATAATTGCAATAAGTCTTCTTTTAAAAGGTGTTCAAAGAAATTGACATGGGGGATTTTTTGAACAATCTATTTGTACTTTTGTTGTTGGCTATAAAAGTTATTTCCTAACCTCTTTACCTTTAAAGTCGGTAATGGTATTTCCATCATAACGATACACCCCATCTAAAGATCCGAACCAAATACTTCCATCGTTAGCTTCTAAAATCCCGAAGATCATTGGTTTATTTGTTATTTCGGTTACAGTTGGCTTTTTAGTAGACAAGGACTTTTCATCATAACGGGAAAGTGTCCAAGCTGCGGTATTAGCACTATAACCAGAAAGCACCCTACTTAGGTCATTAGAACTTTCTGAACTAGTCCAAATATTGCCCTTTTTGTCTTCGTAGATATAACCAACAAACTTCTGAGTAAAATTGGTAAATGTACTGCCGTCATAACGCCAAAGGCCATCATAGCCCCCCAGCCAAATATTGCCTTTTTTATCTTTGATTATCGAACGAACATTCGCAAAAGGTTTGCCGTCTTTATTGGTTATAGTAGTAAATGTCTTTCCATCATAAACGCAGGCATAACCCCTTGTACCAAACCAAAGATATCCTGTTTTGACTTCAATGATAGAATTAACATCATTATGCATCCAGCTTCCTTCCGGAAGCGGATGTTGGTAAGCCGATACATGGACAGAATCAGCAACAGTAGGGGGCGGCACTTCTTTCATTTTAAAATTTTGAAAGGATTTCCCATCGTAACGGCTTGCTCCGCTTCCAGTGCCGAACCAAATATTGCCAGCTTTATCTTCATAAATACAAGTAACCTCATTACCGGCAAGCCCATCTTTTGTTGTAAAATTTCGAAAGGATCTCCCATCGTAATAATAAACACCTGAGCCAATAGAGCCGAACCAAAAATTTCCTTTTCCATCTTCTAAAACAGAAAAGAAGCGTGCCGAACTCACTTTACCCGTAATATTGGTAAACGATTTTCCATCGTATCGAAAAACACCGTCCCATGAAGCAGTCCAAATGTTGCCCTTTCTATCTTGTATGATATTTCGAGTGATTCGGTTAGGTCCGGGAGAAGTGACAATGTCTTTGGTTTCGGACTTGATATTTTCTTTTGGGAGGTCTGTTTTGCTTTGTCCTACACAGTAAGTGCAAAAAACAGACATCAACAACAAAGCATATACGTGTGCGTATTTCATAATTTTTTTATTTTTCATATCCTATTAAAATTGATTCAGCGAATCTACTTTGATATTTTTCGGCTTGAGAGATTTGGATTGTAAATAAAAATGTAAACTTTGTAAATAAAAAATTGACACTATGCTTGATAGCCGAAATCTCCTGCAGGTACCTGTGCGGATTGATATTCAATTATTTAGTGTATATCATTAGCATACGCCATAACTCCGCCACAAAACATTCAACTAATAATAACATTTCATCACACCCAGAGTGCTGTTCGTCCCTGAAATTTTATTAATTTAATGGCATCAGCTATTATTGCCGGGATGAACAAGAAAGCAACTTTAAAGATCTCAACTTTGTACAAAGAGTGTGGCATTGCCTTTGCCACCTGGCTGCTTGTTTTTTTGTTTTTACTGGTCAAACAGCCCCATGCTGAACTGACCGGCTATGTGGCGCTGGTTGTCCCTTATGCCATTGTATTTTACTGGTTTTGTTATACGAAGCTGATCCCAGGTATTATCAGCAAGCAACAGGATTACCGGATCTACCTGCTGAAAGTTATTTTTGCGATTGCCCTCACCGTAATCCCCATTGTGGCGGTTACCAGTAAGCTGGCCACCGGCTTATACTTATTTGCCGGTATATTCACTTTAGCCTTTCAGCTGGTATTTACAGCGCCCTTTACCTGGGAGGTCTATCATTACCGTTTGAGAACAGGCAAAGAAATTACCCGGTTAAAGAAAGCACTGGGAAAATCTGATGCCGATTACCAATTCCTGCAATCCCAGATCAACCCCCATTTTCTGTTCAATGCCTTAAATACATTATTGGGGACGGCCATGCAGGAAAAAGCGGAAAGGACCGGGGAAGGGATACAAATGCTGGGGGATATGATGCGTTTTATGCTGCATGAGCATGCAAAAGAGTTTATCCCGCTGACACGCGAAATCGATTATCTGCATAATTTTATCGCACTGCAGAAATTACGGATCAGGAATTCGCCGGGCATTGTGATCGAAACGTTTATCGAAGATCAGGACGAGCGGCTTGAGATATTACCGATGCTGATCATACCATTTGTAGAAAATGCCTTTAAACATGGTATCAGCCTGCGGGAACCTTCCCACATCAGGATCAGCCTGCGGACGGAGGGAAATACGTTGTATGCGGACGTAATAAATACCATCCATACCAAAGATAAGAACGATCCCGGGAAGGAAAGCAGCGGGATCGGCCTGAACAATGTAAAACAAAGGCTCCAACTGATCTATCCCGGCAAGCATGAACTGGCCGTCAGTGAAACTGATACCGGGTTTTTTGTACAGCTGAGGCTTGAACTGGCGAATATTGATTAATTTGCTGCTATGCTGACCTGTATTGCCATCGATGATGAACCCATTGCTTTAGAGATTGTAAGCGCTTACGCGGCAAAGGTCCCTTTCCTGGATTTGAAAGCGGAATTTACCGACGCCTTTGAGGCGATTGCCTGGTTGCAGCGTGAACCGGTGGACCTGATCTTCCTGGACGTGAAAATGCCGGATATTTCCGGGCTTGAATTTTATAACAGCTTAAACAAAAAGCCGCTGGTTATTTTCACCACAGCTTATTCCGAACATGCGGTATCCAGCTTTGAACTGGATGCCATCGATTTTTTACTCAAACCTTTTTCCCTGGCAAGGTTTATCAAAGCCTGTAACAAAGCCCATGAGCTTCATGGCTTCCGTCATGCTGCCTCGCAAAAAGACCACCTGTTTGTCAAATCTGGCCAGGACCAGTTCAGGATTGGGTTTGATGAGCTCTGCTACCTGGAAGCGACCGGAAACTATGTAACTTTCGTTACCGGGGATAAAAAAGTGGTCACCCGTATGACCATCACCGAATGTAATCATTTGCTCCCGGAAGAAAAGTTTATCCGCATCCACCGTTCGTTTATAGCGGCACTAGGCAAAATCGATAAAATAGAACGGCACCAGGTGACAATGCAGAGTAAAGACGTACTTCCCGTCGGCCTCTCCTATTTGGATGCACTCAACAGGCTAAAGAAATAGAATTATTATTTCATCCCCGAATTGACGGGTTTCATCCCAGGTGCTATAGGTTTGGTCATGCGAGGGCGACTATTGTTTCAAATTAAACAATAAGCCAATGCAGCTACAAATCAATTCGCTATCCAAGTCCTATCCCAATGGTGTTCATGCCTTAAAAAACATTTTCTTAACCATTGATAATGGACTGTTCGGCCTGCTGGGGCCAAACGGGGCAGGCAAATCCACCCTGATGCGTACCATCGCGACCTTGCAGGAGGCTGACTCGGGAAGCGTTTCCCTGGATGGTCTGGATATTTTAAAAAACAAAACCGAGGTAAGGCAACTGTTGGGTTACCTGCCCCAGGAATTTGGGGTCTATCCCAAAATATCTGCTGAGCGGATGCTGGACCATATTGCGCAGCTCAAAGGAGTCGGTGATCAGGGCGAACGCAAAGACCTGGTGGGAAATTTGCTGGAACAGGTTAACCTCTACCAGGACCGGAAGAAATACCTGGGTACTTACTCAGGTGGGATGAAACAGCGTTTTGGTATCGCCCAGGCGTTGATCGGCGACCCAAAACTGATCATCGTGGATGAGCCGACGGCCGGGCTTGACCCGGCGGAACGGAACCGCTTTTATAACCTGCTCAGCAGCCTGGGTGAACAAACCATTGTCATTCTGTCTACCCATATCGTGGAAGATGTCAGTACGCTTTGTTC
>JAQBOS010000641.1 GCA_028287925.1 Mucilaginibacter sp.
TATGGGTACTTCGGTAGAGCGTACAACCGCACAAACCGATATTTATAAATTAGGCTTACCTTATGGCATCCCATCATCACCGGTTGACGGTATGGATCCGGCTGCTGTACACAAAGCGATGGACGAAGCTGCTCAGCGCGCACGTGCTGGCGAAGGACCTACCTTCCTCGAAATGCGTACCTATCGTTATAAAGGCCACTCTATGTCTGATCCGCAGAAATACCGTACCAAGGAAGAGCTGGAATCATACAAAGCAAAAGATCCTATCGAACTTACCAAGCATACTATCCTTTCAGAAGGTTATGCTGATGAGAAATGGTTTGAGGAGATTGAAGCTAAAATAAAGGCTGAGGTTGACGAGTCGGTAAAATTTGCTGAAGAGTCGCCATGGCCTGAAGCATCAGAATTGTATACTGATGTGTACGTTCAAAAAGATTACCCTTATATAATGAGCTAATCGTTATATTTAAATTGAATTTATAAGAACTATTGAATCAAATAATATATGGCCGAAGTAGTTAAAATGCCAAAAATGAGCGATACCATGACCGAAGGGGTATTGGCTAAGTGGCATAAAAAAGTTGGTGATAAAGTAAAATCGGGCGATGTATTGGCCGAAATTGAAACTGATAAAGCCACAATGGATTTTGAATCGTACCAGGATGGCACTTTGCTTTACATCGGTGTGGAAGAAGGCCAGGCGGTTCCAATTGATGCGCTGATTGCCGTTTTAGGCGCCGAAGGCGAAGATTACCAGGCTGCTATTGATGCAAGCAAAGCAGAAGCACCAAAAGCAGAAGCTCCGGCTGCTGAACCAGCAAGTGAAAAACCTGAGGTAGCGGCTGAAACTGCAAAAGCAAAAACATCCAAGGCAACAGAAGATAAAAAACCTGCGGAAGCTGTTGAAGCCAAGCCTAAGGTTGATAAAAGCAGTATTCCTGCAACCGTTATCCGCATGCCCGCGCTAAGCGATACCATGACGGAAGGCGTTATAAACAAATGGAACTTTAAAGTTGGTGATACTGTAAAAAGTGATGACTCGCTGGCTGACGTTGAAACCGACAAAGCCACAATGGAAGTTGTTGGCTACGAAGCCGGCACTTTATTATACATAGGCCCTAAAGAAGGTGAAGCGGCTCCTGTTAATGGAATTATAGCTATTGTTGGTAAAGCCGGCACTGATATTACACCATTGTTAGCTGACGATGAAGCCGCACCTGCAGCAAAAGCTGAAGAAGCACCTGCTGCAGAAGCCAAAGCCGGAGAAACAGAGTCGGACAGCCCGGCAGATGCTATTTCAACAGATGACAGCCGTGTTAAAGCATCGCCGCTTGCCCGTAAAATAGCAAAAGAAAAAGGCATCAACCTTAATGATGTAAAAGGATCTGCCGAAGGCGGCCGCATTATTAAAAAAGATGTTGAAGAATATGTACCGGCTGCTAAGCCAGCAGCAGAAAGTAGCAGTAAAGAGAGCACACCTGCTGCTACTTCACAACCTGCCACTGCTACTACTCCCGCCCCGGCTCCACTACCGGAATACACAGGCGAAGAGAAATATACCGAACGGAACGTTAGCCAGATGCGTAAAGCTATCAGCCGCCGTTTAAGCGAAAGCTTGTTTACCGCACCGCATTTCTATGTAACCATGAGCATTGATATGGACCAGGCTATTGCAGCCCGTACCCGTATTAACGACGTGGCCCCGGTTAAAATCTCGTTTAACGATTTTGTATTAAAAGCTTGAGCAGTTGCCTTAAAACAACACCCTGCTATTAATTCATCATTTATGGGTGATAAGATCCGCACTAATGAACATGTACATATTGGCGTTGCCGTAGCGGTTGACGAAGGTTTATTGGTACCGGTTATAAAATTTGCCGATGGTAAATCATTAAGCCGCATCAGCGCCGAAGTGAAAGAATTTGCCGGCAAAGCGAAAGCAAAAAAATTACAGCCTAATGAAATGGAAGGCTCAACGTTCACCATATCAAACCTTGGTATGTTTGGTGTTGACGAGTTTACCGCCATTATAAACACACCTAATGCCTGTATCCTTGCCGTTAGCGGCATTCAGCAGGTGCCGGTTGTTAAAAACGGTGCAGTAGTACCAGGCAACGTAATGAAGGTAACCCTAAGCTGCGACCACCGCGTGGTTGACGGCGCTACAGGCGCCGCATTCCTGCAAACATTAAAATCAATGCTGGAAGAACCGGTAAGAATGCTTGTTTAAAAGATTTCGGAAGTCGGATTTTCGATTTTTCACCATTTGTTTTGTTTTTTAATGGTGTTCAAGAGGGCTTCGCCGTTTCGGAATTAGAATATTTAACAGCGATGGACCTTGGGGTTTATCGCTGTTTTTGTTTGAGGATTCCTGGTAATAATAGCTAATTTATTTGTTAATAAGTAAACAATAGTTTACATTTGGTATATTGAATAAACAATGAAGTCCTCAGATCTGTTTAAAAAATTGAAACAAGCAGGCTGGTTTGTAGCCAGAGAGGCGAAAGGAAGTCACAAAATATTGGCACACCCTGATCAGCCGGGGAAAACAATTACTTTTCCCGATCATGGAAGCTCAGAAATTGGAAAAGGATTAGCTGAGAAAATAAAGAAAAAGGCTGGATTAAAATAACAGCAATTTGAAATCATTGAATTTTTATCATCAGTAATATTCACTGAAACTTAGGATTTAACTACACCAAACGACACAAAATGATTCCGCAAATATTTATAGTTGAAAAAACAGCTACAGGCTTTTCAGCATATGCTGAAGATTTTGATAATGCTTCGGTTGGAACTACCGGAAAAAACCTTTCAGAATTAAAAGCAAATATTCTTGAGGCTATCAATCTGCACCAGGAATATCACAATGCACCGCTTTATACGCCGGATCTGATCACCTTAAAATATGATCTGCCGCAGTTCTTTCTTTTCTATAAGGAAATAAATGCCAAAGCACTTGCCAAACGTGTAGGAATGAATCAAACTTTGTTATCTCAATATGTAAACGGAAAGAAATCTCCATCTGATAAACAAGTTAAAAAGATACTTACCGGTATTAAAGAACTAGGAAGAGAATTGACGGAATTAGAGCTGGTTTGAGAAATTTACCGGCTTTAATTTATGATATTTAACAGCGATAGGCTTTAGGGTTTATCGCTGTTTTTGTTTTTGAATGGATGGTCATTAATAAACTAGTATTATTACATCTATGCTCTACTTCGCCATCATCATCGTAATAGTAATAAGTTTTACGCTTTACCGGCGCAGGCGAAGAAGGATGCTTACTCAGGTAATTCTTACCGATGTGCAAAAGTTACTGCTGACAAAGAACATCGACTATTATAACCAGCTTTCGGACCTTGATAAGGCTTACTTTGAAGACAAGATAGAGCAGTTTTTAGATGATGTAAGAATTGAAGGTGTTGGCCTGCAGGTAACTGACCTCGACCGCTTGATGGTGGCATCAAGCGCGGTGATCCCCATTTTTCGGTTTAAGGATTGGCGTTATCGCAACATAACCAATGTGCTACTTTATCCTGACACATTTGATGAAGATTACCAGTATGAAGCCACCGAAGACCGTAATATTATGGGGATGGTTGGTTCCGGCTATATGAACGGGCAAATGATATTGTCGCGAAATGCATTGATAAAAGGATTCTCAAAAAATCCGGGCATGGAAAATACCGCTATTCACGAATTTGTGCACCTGATTGATAAGGCGGATGGCGCCATAGACGGGGTTCCTGAAGGCTTCCTGCCATTTGAATACATAAAGCCATGGGTGCGCATGATGCACCAGGAGATCCATAAAATTGAATCCGGGCACTCGGATATCAATCCTTATGCAACTACCAACGAGGCTGAGTTTTTTGCCGTAGTATCTGAATATTTTTTTGAAAAACCCGACCAGTTTCAAACCAGGCACCCTGAACTTTATGATATGCTAAGCAGGATCTTCGGTCAGGACCCGGCGCAGGGATGAACACATTCACCCCTGCGCCATTGTAATAATGATGGTGAAGAGGGTTAATTGGTAGCCCCCGGTCTCGGCAATTCCATCCCTCTATATGCCATATACAAACCATAACATGACGTAGCTACAGCAAGCCCAATCCCTGTAAAAGCTAAAACATTAGGCTGGGATAAGGTATGATTTAAGCTGAATACAATACTTAAAATTGCAATTATTGTGCTCCAGGTGGCTAGGTAATAATCAATGGTGCGTTTAAATACTTTGGCCATGGGGTAAAAGTGCAGCCCTACAACCAGCGCAATAACGGGGATCGTTAGCTCGGGGTGACCCAAATTAATTACAATATTTATAGCGATGAAGATCAATAACCCCTCTGCGCCAAAGATGATCCCAAACCACATGCCCATCTTTTTACCTTCGGCTTTATCTTCTTCCGATTCAACTTTTGGGAAATGTTTGGCTAGCCTGAACAGGGAGATCCCATTGACCACAAAGGTTACTGCCAGTATAAGAAATACGATCAGGCCCCAGGCATAAGCGGTACCATGTAAACCAGCGTACGCGATACCCGTCCATATCAGTGTAAAACAAGCCATCATCAGCAAGCCGGATGCGATGCCTTTTACTGCTGCGGCGGGTATCAGGTGCGGTTGGTTATCCATTTTAATTAACGTTTAGGTTATGTATGATTATTTTTCCAGTTTGGGTACTCTTTTCGGCGTGTCTTTGCCGGATACTATGCCCCTTGAGCTTAATGCAATTGCCCTTATGGTTGATGTTATATTAGCCACATCTAAAGTGCTGAATTCGTCACCTACAGTGTGGTAAAGCTTATCTATATCTATCTGGTCGGTTGAGATAGTGTGGGCAGGTACGCCTACTGCTGCCAAAGACGCGTTATCACTGCGGTAAAACAAGTTTTGATCAGGATAAGTTTAAAGGTAGACTTTTATAGAAAAGAGGCTGATCGTACACAGCCTCTTAATAAATCATTTAAATAATCAGTTTTAAACGCAAACGGATTAATCAGTAATCGTGGCACATGGGGAAATAATAAGACAGGGGCCAGAAGGATCAGGTATATAACATTTAGCTGTTGTAGTTATTGTACCATTTGGATTAGTTTTGCTACATAGGTCGACATCATACATAAGCCATTTCTTTGAATTGGCTTTTTCCGATTTTACAAATCCCACAGTACCGAAAATAGAATAGCAAATGATTCCGGCAATAATAAAACTTTTTGTTTTCATAATTTAGTTATTTTACGTGATATAAATTAATATTAAGTTTTAATTCTGAAAATTTTAAAGTATAATGAATTATGTAACGGTGAAGGTACATACAACCCATCTTTGGTGACAAACGCCCTGCCTAAAAGGAACATTTTTTCGTTAAGGTTAAGGTTATATATAATATTAAAATTGCTATCAAAAACAGTAATATACCTTTTCTTATCACCAAAATTAGGAAATCTTCCTGAAGATTTTTCGGTTTTATATTCAACTGGTTCCTCGTAAGGCCTATAAAATAGCCCTCGACCGTCTTTAAAAATTTTATAATAACGAATATTTTCCATTAAGTGTAAAATTTTTTTATCATCATAGTATGCAAACTTTTTATCCAAAGGAGCAGAAATTGGAGAATAGGGTAAAGTTGGCCTTGCTTTTCCTCCAAATATTCGTATCTGATCTGTTTTCATATTATATAAATATATATTTGGATCAATCGGGAAATTATATAATACGTCTTTATTTTTATTAATTAGTGAAAATTGAATGCCAGTCATAAATCCGTAATAATCATGGAGATAGAGATTGCTGTATTTTATTGGTAATAAATTGAACTTATTAAGAACTAAATTATATTCTGTTATAAATGGTGATTCATAATGATTTAAATCTGATGGACTAATTGTAGGGTTAATAGAAGGAATATAGAGTACATGAGATAAGGAATCATAAGTAAAACTTCTACATTCACTAAAATCCAATAGATAATTCAAATTAAAATAACTACTTGTTACAGCAATATTAATAGGTGTTTTCTTTAAGACTTTTC
Source organism: Mucilaginibacter sp. (assembly GCA_028287925.1). Taxonomy (GTDB): domain Bacteria; phylum Bacteroidota; class Bacteroidia; order Sphingobacteriales; family Sphingobacteriaceae; genus Mucilaginibacter. The sequence goes on from JAQBOS010000641.1 coordinate 6,041, forward strand.
CATAGGAGTTATACAATGATATATTTGTTCTAGATAAAACGAAGATTGAATCTATATTTTGAATATATATTCCTGTAATTGATTCATTTGCAGTTTTTTCAAATGACTTATTTAATTTAAATTTTCCAATTTGCTTTTTTAAGTTAAGAGAGTATAAATAAACACTATGATTTTTACCATTATAACCACAAAAAACCCCGTTATTAGTAACAGAAAAGATCTTATACTCATTAAAATCTGCGCTATCAATCTTTATCGTACAATCTAAAGTGTCGATCTTCAACTTCATGAAATTAAATGAAGACGGTTTTTCACTGTATTTATTTTTTTCATTACACGAAAAAAATAAAATAAAAAACATTAAAATGTAGAAAATATTTAGAAGTGTTATTTTGATAAAGTTCATAAGGGTTAGATAATTAAGAATTAACTATTAAACTCTATAAGTAATAGTTAATTCTTTAAATGGCATAGGTTTCTGGGAGATTCATTAGTTTCCGATCCCAGAACACTCACTCGCATATACACATTCACCCTTAGGATCGGGCGTATAACATTCTGCGGTTGTAGTTGTAACGCCATTAACTGTTTGTGTACAAATTCCAGTATGGTAACGTTCATGTAATGTTTTTTTTGAGAATGATGGAGGAACAAAGCTTACCATAGGGATAAGAAAAAAAAGGAGTTTTAATGTTGTTTTCATAGCCTTAATTTAAAAGTTAGAAGATTCTGTCAGTAAATTATTGTTTTTATAGTTAATAATATTATAGAATTTCTTTTTTAATTTTCTGGGTGGGAGTCATGTGCATATCCGCAAAATATTTTGAAATGCCCTTGTTGTATATAATGACTCTGTCCGTTACAGCTATATAACCATTGTCAATTAGCTGATTTTTATCATTTATAATAATTTTCAACCTTCTTGAGTCAATCCGCGGAATTTCCTTTAAGAACAGATGTTTAGAGCTACTTACAATTATAATAAAATTATAAGAATTATACATTGAACTACTAATTACACCTTTTGCTAAAGCAATATCATCCTTAGTACAAATACAATCTTCATTTTGTAAAATTAGAATAACAGTATTTTTTTCAGTACTTTTCAAATCATAATGACATGAATTTTTAATGAAAGATTCAAGGTTATTCTGATAATCATAAATGACACCTTTATTTTGGCAACCAATAGTGAAATAAAATAAGATTGCCAAAAAATATAAAAGTTTCTTCATGAAAGTTTCTTTTGATAAAAATAATATTTTCTTCTAAGGCAGAAAAATTAATTTTCCGTCAAAAAGGTTGTTTTTTGTAAAAATGTTATTAATATGACATTAACATACTATTGTTGCATAAGCTGCACTCGCCTCAATATATTGCGCCGCTTTTTCAATGCCGGGTGTAAACGTTGCGCGACCCTGCATATCATCTGCAGATAAGGTTTTGATAACCTGCGCTACCTCGTCCTGGTTGATTAATTTATTTACATCCTGCCCAAAGCTGTAGGTTGTTGCAGCCAGTAAGGCTAATGCGATTATGGTTTTTTTCATGTTCTTTTATTTGACCTTTGATGATAGCCAATTGTTACGGAATGTTTGCTGTTCTTTTGTTAATTCTTTACCGGCCTTTTCATAAGTGACCACTTCAAGCGCAGGATTTTCTTCTAATGTTACGGTAGTTTCATGTTCGCCTGTTCGGTTTTTATAGTTAACCACCAGCTTATCGCCTATATTTTTTGTTGCTACAATGTCAGTAAATGATTTTGCATCGGTCACTTCTTTGCCATCGGCTTTTAAAATAATATCGCCGGCATCCAGCCCTGCTTTGTAAACCGGGGTTCCCTGTACTGTACTTGCCAGGATAGGTAGGCCAACAGTTCCTTCTGTACGGGCTACGCCTGAGCGGCCGCGATTTTGTGTAACAGATAGCGGACCAGCCCAGGCTTTACCTGCGCCAGCCTTGCGCAATATCAATCCTGCTTTTGCCAGTAGTGCCTCGTAATCGTTTTTATCCAGCCCGTAAATGTATTTGCTGAAAAAATCGGCGGCAAACTTCGGGTTTTTGGTTACCTGCGCCAGGTCAGCCTGCAGATCGGGGATGGTGTATGGTTTCATTACCTTACCGCGGTTGAGCCAAACAGTACGCATGTAATCATCAAGGGTAAGGTTAAAGTCGCTGCGCAAACGAAGGTCGAGCGCCAGGGCTATTGCACCGCCATAAACATAGTAGCTGGTAAAAACATTGTTATTGTTATTTGGGTCGATAGAAACGCCGGCATCAGCAAAAACCGAATAACGGCTCATTTGCGGTGCCGAATAATTTTTGGAGGCCGGCTTATTTAAAACAGAATTTACCAGGCCTGCAACAGTACCTGTATAATCATCTACTTTCAGGAAGCCCGAGCGTACCAGCAATAATTCGCCATAATATTGGGTAAAGCCTTCGGCAAACCAAAGCTCGCTGCTCATATTGGCATGCTCAAAGTTAAACGGCTCCAGCGATTTGGGGCGGATGCGCTTTACATTCCAGCTATGAAAATATTCATGTGAGAATGTGCCAAGCAGGTCAATTTCATTACCTTCAACTTTAGGAGCCGGTTGCACTATACAGGTTGAGTTACGGTGTTCCATACCATCACCGGATACAGTAGGGTATACATCATCCAAAAAAGTATATTCGCCATAATCATATGTTGGCAGTTCGCCATATACCGCTTTTTCTTCCAGCACCATTTTTTGCACCATCTTGCTAAAGTTGTCAATCACCGCCTGGCTATCGTCTGAATGTACGGTTAGGTTTATTTTTTCTGTTTTGCCATCGGTATTCACCACATCCCAGCTGCTGATCTTATAGTCAGAAAGCTCGGTTGGGCTATCCATCATATATTGCATGTCGGGTGCACTGTAAACTTTGCCACCGTCGTGTTTTAGCTGGGTGGCAACCCGCCACCCGTATTTATCAAGGTCGTTAAATTCAAATTGGATCGGGCGTTTTTCCAGACCGGGGATCCACATAAAAGTGGCAGGCATGTTCAGGTGGGCATGGCTGGGGTCAATCCCTGCGTAAGTGCCGTCGGTAAGGTTGGCGAACAAGGTATAGCTTATTTTAACCGTTTCGGGATGTGAGCCAACTTCGTATATATCGCCCTCAATTTGTTTTAAAGGGAGAATTTTCCCTTTCGCATCTGTAGCGGTAACATTATAAACGTTTTTGCCAAACTCGTGAGTGGCGTAACGCCCGGCTGATGAGCGGCTCATGCGCACCTTAAAATTCCCATCGGGAGCCTGCGGAACAAGCATCACAATTTCTGCCTCATGATGCACAGCATTTGGAAATGAAACGGAATAAAATATTGCCCTTACAGGCTGTTGAGCAATTGATGCGGATGTTATAAAACAGATGCCCGCTATTAGTAGTAATTTCTTCATGTATATAAATTAACAGGATGAAATTACTATTTAATAAGGAAAAGAGGTAATAAAGTTGCAAAGGTTGTAGTTGTTGTAAACGTTAAAGAGGTAAAATAATTGATACATTTTACAACGTTTTCAACCCTTACAACAACTACAACTTTTACAACCTAATCATAACTATGCCGCTCAATATCATAATCAGACTGCGCCGAGATTATCTTTTTCTCCTTATCAATATCCCGCTCTAAACGGTGGTCGTAAACTTCATCCGTCACCCGTATATGCCGTTCTTTATCCCGTTCGGCATAATACTCATCTGCCTCGTTAATTTTTGAAACAGCAATATCATAAGCTCCCTTTGGCGACATCAGCTTTACAAACACCGGCAAACATTCAAATAAAATAAATAGCCAGCTGATAAATGATTCGGCAAGGAAGGTATCCAGGTCCCTTGTGCCATTCTCGTTATATGACAGTTGCCCAAGAGCCCAGTTCCGGTCGCTAAAACCGGCGACGTTCGAGAGGCTGTCCAGTTGGTGCTCGTTGAACAAACGGGTGTCGTTTACCCCTTCATAATCTTTACGCCGGCTCAGGTAATCGTCCATTTTTTCCTGGTTGTCCATTACGGTTTTCAGGCGGTCTTCCTTTTCCTGCAATACGGCTTGTTTCCCTTTGGCATACGTGCCATAGCCTACAATACCCGATGTCTGGTCGTTTTTTTCACCAAATACTTCCTGGTTCAGCTGCTGACGCGATTGGGTGATGTCGCTTTCCAGCGAGTCTTTTTCCCTTTTCAGCTCGTTGTTTTTACGCATTTCCATGGCATACTTATCGTTGTATGTTTTGGTTAATGTATCTATTTTCCGGTGCTGGCCCTTTAAGTATGCCGTTTTTAATTTCTGGCGGATCTCCTTATCAAAGATCTTTAGTTCCAAAGGCCTTGAAATTACTATCCCTATCATTATTGCCAGTAAGATCCGGGGTGATGCCTGGATGATCTGCTGGTTGGTGGTGCCTGTTTTATCAATGCTCGATACAATGTACCTGTCCATATTAAAAATGGCGGTACCCCATAGTAAGCCAAATAAAATGGCAAAAACTACGGCAAAGGGGTTGCCGGCAAAAACAAAATACATGGCATATCCACCTGATAATGAGGCAAATACTGCTGTAAAAAATATGGTGGCGCCAATGCCTACATATTTATTATGCTCGAGGGGATATTTTTTTAAGGTACCTATATGGGCTCCTGAACAGAACCAGAAAAAGCGCGTAATATTCTTCATCAATACTATTATCAGTGTGTAAACATATATGAAACGCTTTAGGGCATTGAATGTTACAAACTTCAGACCTAAATATTTGAATGATAACAATTACCTTTGACGATTATTATAATCAACATGAAAGAAATTAGCGTACAGGAACTAAAAGACAAAAAGGATAAAGGCGAGGATTTTCAGTTAATTGATGTAAGGGAAGACTTTGAGTACGAGATGAGCAACCTGGGTGGATTGTCAATACCTTTAAGCGGTATTTTAATTGAAGCCGAGAAAGTAGAGAAAGATAAGCCGGTGGTTGTAATGTGCCGTAGCGGTAAACGCAGCGCAGCCGCTATAATGCAGCTGGAGCAGCATGGCTACACCAATTTATATAACCTGCAGGGCGGTATATTAGCCTGGGCCGATCAAATTGACCCTACCATTAATGTTTATTAGGCTATGGGCAAAAAGATGTTTTTAAATGTACTGTATAACATATGCATATTTATATGCTTAATTACAGGATATACCTACGGGATTGAGAAAGCCAATTATGTGTTTTTAGCAGGCGCAGTGTTTATTATTGCTATATTTATAGTGCTTAAGGTGAGGCTTCTGAAAGAAGTAAAAAACGCTCAAAAAAACCCTTAACCCTCAAACTATGTTTATCGCAATATTAGGTGTCATTATGCTCGTTGTGGGCATAGTGCTCAAGCGCTCACCCGAACCCGGCAGCCGCTTTGCCGGTACTATTAACAAAATAGCAGTTTTAGTCATCCTGGTAGGGGTGCTTCTATCTACAGTAAAAATAATCGACCCCGGTAAAGTTGGTGTGCAAACACTTTTTGGCAAAGTGCAGGATGGTGTGCTGGAAAGTGGTTTACACATCATTGACCCACTGGTTGATGTTACTACGTTCAGCATCCAGACTGAAAACTATACCATGAGCGCCAAAACCGGCGAAGGTGCTGTTGAAGGCGACGATGCCATCAGCGTATTATCATCCGATGGTTTAGAGGTGAGGATTGACCTTTCTGTTCTTTATAAGGTGATCCCGGCAAAAGCGCCTTACATTTATCAAAATATTGGCGTTGATTACGAGAATAAAATCGTTCGCCCGGTTACCCGCACTGCAATCCGCGATAACGCTGTGAATTATGTGGCTGTTGATCTTTATTCAACCAAGCGTGAGGAATTCCAGTTTAAAATAAATAAATCCATCACCGATAATTTCGCCAAAAACGGACTGGCTGTACAACAGATTCTGGTGCGTAATATAACCCTGCCTGCTACCGTCCGCGCCAGTATTGAATCAAAGATCCAAGCCGAGCAGGAAGCACAAAAAATGCAGTTCGTTTTGCAAAAAGAGCGCCAGGAAGCCGACCGTAAACGCGTAGAAGCGCAGGGTATTGCCGATTATCAAAAGATCCTATCAACCGGTTTGTCAGATAAGCAATTGATCTATGAGAGCATTAAAGCTCAAAAGGAAATTGCGCTATCGCCAAATGCCAAGGTTATTATAATTGGCGGCAAGGGCGGTAACCCGATAATGCTGAGTGATAAGCAATAGACACTGATTGTGATTAACAATAAACGTCATGCCGAAATAAATTCAGCATGACGTACTTTTTTTACGCCTTTGTTGGAGTTGTCTCCAACAAAACGCAATGCCTATGGTTTGTATCATTTTGCACGGCTTGTCCTACCGCTTTTTGTATACGCACGGCTTCGTCCTGCTTGTTGGAGATAACTCCAACAAGGGCATCAAATTAGTGCCCCATTATTTAAAGTATTTCTCATACTCCGCCGGCATCTCATCAATCTTTTTGATCATAATATCTTTATAATAAACTTCCGCAGCTTCACTTTGGATCTGGATCTTACCGCTTACCAGGGGTTTTGCCTTGTTGCCAACCATATATCGGCTGTTTGACAGCGCCATTACTACCTGTCCGTTTACAATGCGGACGCTCTTATCGCCGTAAGTTATCAACTCAATTTCGTTCCAGTCGCCTTTCTTCTCGGCATCCGTGCCCGCGTGACAAAAATTGCCGCTTCCGGTCCCTGAGCCAAATGCCATCAGGGTGCCGTTGTTATCAAAGTAATAATCTTTACCTTCTTTCCTCGCCTTAACATCCGACCGCGAGCTGGCTTGCGACCAGTAATCGCCCATGCCTTTTTCCGTTACCTGGAACTCCTGGCTCAGCATCCAGGTGCGCCAATACTCCACACCGCATTTTCCCTGCGAATGGTATAAAACACCTGAATCCTTAACTTCATTTAAACGCGGCGCCCATTTTTTTTCGCCCCATTTTACCTTTAACCTCAGGGCGTAATTATCATAATCCTTTTTGGTAAAAAGGCAGCCGTAGATATCACCATAGATCTTTAGCACAGGTTCGCCGTTTTCTATGATTACTGAAAATACTTTATCCTGGTTTATATTATAACCGATAGGTTTTACATCAGTGCCATCAGCATTTTTTGGCGCTGCGCCTTTATATCCGTTTGGGAACCTGAAACTTTGATAAATCTCCCATTTTGACAGGTTTTTATCAAGCAAAGGTGTCCATTCATCTTTTGGTGCAAATGAAGTGGAGCATAGTAAGATAACGATGGAGCAAAAGGAAAGGAATAAGGCTTTCATGTTTATTATATTGATCTGAGTAAACATAATACATTATTTTAAGAACCTTGTCTAATCAATCACTAACAATTCTGTTAGCTGGTCCTCTTCCCGCAAATAACGACGCAGGCCCTACGAGAGGGCCTGCTGATACTGAAACATTTAAGTATGGCCGCAGCCCTAAAAACCGGTGGCTAAAGGGAATTTCGCTGAAGCGTAATGTCGTATTTAACATTGGTGATCCCCGTCCTGGTATCTAAATACGGCACAATAAAATTGTTGCCATACCATAAAACGGATTCGCCGCCTGCAAACTCCGAATTGCTGATTTTCTTTTTCGACAACCAGATCATTTTATCCCATTGCCCGCTGGTTAAATCAAGAACGGCATAGGTAGCAAACACAGTCACCTGGCCCCGTTTATCGTTAGTAACTACTGACAGCTTGTTGTTGCTAAAGTGATATGATGACGGCAAAAGACGGTGCGGAAAAGTATAACCGGAAGGTATAAATTGTTGAAACTTTAAGTTAAGCTCGCCGTCGTATCCATTTAATAAGGTTGAACTTTCCTCTCCCCAGTTATCTACAAAACGGGTAGCTGTCAATGCAATTACCAGCCGGCCGTTATCTTCCCTGATCCCTCTTATACCCAAATTTTTGGCTTCTTTTAAGTCTGGTTTGTCCATTTTTTTATTTGCCGGCACAAATGCTTTTTCAAGGCTCTTAATATGGTTTTTTGAAAATACTTCGGTTACAAACTGTTTCTTGCCGTCAGAAAAATCAAGCTTGCCAACACCAAGCCCCATCTCTTTATTAGAGGGGTTTTTATACATTAAACTATAATATAGTACATCCCCGGCTTTTTTAGCCGGTTCGATATAAATATAGCCCTGGGGCGAAAGGTCTTTGCTTTCTTTTTTAAATGTGGCCTCCGAACTTATTTTACCTGCCGGGCTGTTTTTCCCGGCTTTATATTTTACAAAATCAAGGCTTGTTCCGTTAAACCACCCGATAAACAGGTCGCCCAGGTTATTGCATTTCCAGCTAATAAAATCTCCGCCATTTATTTCCGGCGAAAACTTGTTGACTGCCTCTAACTGCTCATTAAAATCAATAACATCAAGGCTTTTGGTTTCATTATATTGTTTGGCGTATGAGGGTGTCAGCAAGGACACTATCGGGATAACAATATGCAGCTTACGTTCCATGCCGTTACGCCTTATGGCAAGCTTAAAAAAATCGCCGTCACCGGTAAATACGCTGGGATCTATCATATAATCAGCTGCGCCATCGTAAAGTACTCTTTCAGTCAATATCTTTCCGGTTAAAGGGTCCAGCAAATACCCTTTGTATGTATTATTATTACTTTTAACCGCGCTGTAATCTGTCGAGGCAACGGCCAATATTTTATTTTTGAACTTTGCACCGGCAATAGCATACCCTTTCAGCTCTGTTCTCCAAACAACCTGCATCTGATCATTGATGGCTATCATCTCAAAGCTGTCATTGTCCTTATTAACCTGCATAATATTTACATGTTCGTTCAAAACAAACGAAGAGGGAAATGTCCTGGCTTTTTCATAGAAGTCTTTTAGTACAACGGCGTCATCCTGTGCGGATACAATAAAGGGTAGAATCAGAAGTAATGTGATAAGTAAGTTTTTTCTCATGAAAAGGTTTTTTTGCGACCGAAGGTAGGATATAATAGTAACATATTAAATCGCTCACGAAGTTTAATTTTACAATGATATCAACCTGCTATTAATAGTTAAAATTTAAGTCCTAACCCCGCATCCCCGCTCAACATCCATTTTCCATCCGCAAACTCCGGCATCTTATAAGGATTATTACTGGTTAAAAACGGACCATCAAGATCTGCCCAATCGCATTGGGGGGCAAGGGCTATGCCGGCAAGGGTGGCGCAGCTGGTTTCGCTCATACAGCCTATCATCAGCTTTAAGCCAAGCTCTTTTGCCTTCAGGATCATTTGATGTGCCTCGTACGTCCCGGCAGATTTCATCAGCTTGATATTAATGCCATGGTAAACACCTTTCGCTTTTTCAACATCAGCCAAACGCTGTACGGCTTCATCACCAATTAACGGGATCGGGCTGCGTTCGGTGAGCCAGGCGTTGCTGTCGAGATCTGTTTTTAACATAGGTTGTTCAATCAGTAAAACTCCCTGCTCATGCAGCCAATGGATCAGATCAAGGCTTTGTTCCAGGTCTGTCCATCCCTGGTTGGCATCAACAAACAGGGGTTTGTCTGTTACCGAGCGGATGGTTTTTATCAGCTCCCGGTCGCTGTCCCGGCCAAGCTTTACTTTTATAATTTTACAATCGGGCGCTTCCTTTACTTTTTGGATGATCACTTCGGGCGTATCAATACCGATGGTAAAGCTGGTTGCCGGCATTTTTAACGGATCGCTGCCCAGTAATTGCCAGCAGGGTTTGTTTTGCAACTTGCCATCAAGGTCATGCAGGGCAATATCTATCCCGGCTTTAATGGCGGGGTTGCCGGCTGCAATGCTATCCAGGTAAGCTATTATGGCTTCAAAATCAAAAGGGTATTGGAACTGAGTGGCATCTATCTTGCTCAAAAAATCAATTGCCGTTTCAAAGCTCTCGCCCATGTAGGGCACCATCGATGCTTCGCCGTAACCTGTTTTGCCCTCATGCTCAATTTGGATCAGCATTACAGGCGTTGAGGTTCGCGAAAATTTGGCGATGGTAAAGGTGTGCTTTAACAGCAGTTCGAAGGGTTGGTAAGTCAGCTTCATGTTAAATTCAAAGCTAAAATTTTCCGGTTGGATTTGATGCTTATCTTTGCGCCATGGCCCAGGAAATTTATCATCCTTTTGAATCCTTTAAATTCGGTAACCGCAATTGTTTTTTAACCGGTCAGGCGCTTTCTTCTGAAGAGGAAAAGATCCAGGTATTTCCGCAATGGCTGATGAGCAGGTATGAGCTGGAAGATAAGCCCTTTAAAATGCTTGATGAAAGCATGGCTACTTACAAGGATATCAAGATCCCGTGCGCTGCAAGTGTAAACGAAGCGTATCTGGAACCATTAGAAACCGAAATAGCCGCCGCCTTTGAAATTGGCTACGATGCCATAAAGGAGCTTGACGAGCTGAAGCTTTTTCAATGGGCTGGTAAAATGTTATACGGGTTGATCTTTAACGAGGTGCAGAGCGGGATAAAGCTGCAGCATTCAAAAGGCGAGGAGTTTAATATTTCGCAATCTATCATCCACAAGTTCAATAATTTGCATTTAATGCTGCAAAGCCTTAACCTGCCAATTACTTTTGAAGACTTTAAGCCCTACAGCATCTTTCTTTTTAAGGTTGATAATAACCCGGTTGAGTTTGGCTATCGCGATGAGATCAATACGCTTACTTTTTCGCTCCGTATCCGCGATTTTGGACTGATCATTTGCCTGCAGGATAATGGCGCCAACGCTATATATCACCAGGAGTTGTATGATAAAATAAAAGACCAGGTGCTTCACCCCATCCAGTTCGAGGAGTTTTGCGGAAGAGTATTTTATTCAGCTTACCTGTTTAACCGCCTGCCTGAGTATAATGTACTGCCAGTAGGCGATGAAATTTTTATAGAAGCCATGCCATTGCGCGGTATGAGCAGCAAACCAATGTTTGACGATTGGCTGAACAAGATCTACGGTCAGGTGCTGGAAAGCTTTTGGAAAAACTGGGGATTCCTGCTTTTAGAGATCATTAAAAACCCCGAACAACCTATGAGCTTTTTGTTTAATCCCGATGGCAGCCTGATCAGTGAATCAGCGATTGAACTCCCCCGCTAACCTGCTGGATAAAGAAGTTTACAATGTGCGGGTTTAATGCAATAGTTATCAGCAGCCCGCTCAATGCGCCAAAAAGGTGAGCATCGTGGTTAATGTTATCTCTTGAATATTTGGAAGCGTAATTGCAATAAAACAGGTAGATCACCCCGAATAATACGGCAGGGATGCCAAAAGGCAAAGGCAAGATCATCATTTTGCCAAGCGGGTTAAACAAAATAGCACTAAAGATAACCGCGCTTACTGCTCCTGATGCGCCCAGGCTGTGGTACCATTCATCATTTCTATGCTTGTATACCGTTGGCAGGTCGCTTAATATAAGGCTCACAAAATATAGCAAAGCAAATTGCCAGTGCCCTAAAGCTTTTTCTAAATCAAAGGCAAAGAAATAGTAGGATAGCATGTTGAAGAACAGGTGCATCCAGTCGTTATGGATAAAGCCGCTGGTAATTACGGTATAACGTCTTTGCCCGCGCGCTACACTATAAGGGTGCAGGATCATTTGGGCATAAACGTTATCGTTTGAGAACGCCCAAAGAGAGGTTAGTATAGTAAAAGCAAATATAACTGACGCTACAGGAGACGCCATTAAAAGATCCATCATTTCAAGTCGAGTTTAGTATCTGTCAGCAACCGGCCAACAGGATAGCGAAGATATGTTTTTTCGAAATAGATAGAGTTGCGATAAATAAAGTTTAATTGCGCGGCCGCGCTGTTTGCCAGCTTAGGGTCCTTTGCTTTCGCATCTTCCAGCTTTTTCTTTAGGCCGGTGTCTGTTTTCAGCATTTCGGCGGCTTTATCTTCAAAAACATAATTGCTGAAATATTCCTTTTCCCCTAAAACCGAATCGAAAAAGTTCCAGGCAAAAAATGAATCTACGCCCTGTGGCTCCAGCGTTTCAACAATATAACGGTTAAGGGGCTGGTTGGTATATACCACATAATCGCCCTCGTAAAATTTAACCTTAGTATCAACCGGGTTTAGTTTTACATTGCTGTGCAGGTAATGGCCTTCAAAAGGTTTTTGCGGTGTTTTATAATCTTCAATGTAGTACATCTGTAAAGCTATGGTAGTATCATGCTTTAAGCGGTGCATGGCAACACTGTTCAGTTTAAAGAGGTCGATTATTTTGCCCCATGCCTGCGGGATAATGTAGGCAAGCGGCTTATTTACAGAATCGGTTGCTTTATAGCTGTTCCAATACTTTACAAATTTGGTATAAGGCTGGTTCCTGTCATAATACAAACGCTTTAACCCGCTTACATCACTTGGTTTGTATAGTGCCGCGTACCCTTTAAAAGTTATGGTATCAACCTTATTCATATCAACATCCCAATCCAAAGCAAAGGTTTTTTGATTGATCACCTGCTCATCAGCTTTTTGTTTCAGCTCGCCTATCAGTTTGGCATCGCGTTCAAAAATATCAACCAGGTGCTGCTCAAAATCATACGTAGCATAAACCCTTTTATCAAAAGCCTTCAGCATATGGGTTTCGGTAATATAGCTGATGATGTTGCGCTGAGCGGTATACCCTGTAGCAAACCTCGGTGTTTCCAAGAAGCTCACAATGCCCGAATCCGGAAGCCCTCTTTCACCCGCGCCATAAGGGATCATCTCATAGCCGCCTTTCTTCATTCTTTTATAAAGATCGGGCGTTAATGTTTTGGAAGTATAATTGGCTAGTATTGGGTTTTGCTTATCTTTTTGAGTCTCGATCAACGTCATTACATATTGATAGTCGGCCCCATCGCTGGTGTGGTTATCTAAAAATACTTCGGGCTTCCAGGTATTTACTATTTGCTCAAAAGCCAGTGCATTGCGGCTATCAGCTTTAATAAAATCACGGTTAAGGTCGAGGTTGCGGTAGTTGCCCCTAAAGCCATAAGCACGCGGCCCGTTCTGGCTTACCCTGCTTAGTCCACGGTTCATATTGCCGTCAATATTATAAAGAGCGATCATGCAGATCACCACATTTTTTGGCAGCGCATTTTTTTTAAGCAGATCGCGGGCAAACATCATACTGGCGTCAATGCCTTCCGGCTCGCCGGGATGGATGCCGTTATTTATCAGCAATACTCTTTTATTTTGCTTTTTTATCAATGCCGGATCAAAAATCTTATCACGCGATAAAACAACCAGCGTTAAAGGTTTGCCAATATCTGTAGTGCCATAGTTAAACAGCCTTATCTGCGGGTTTGCCGCAGCAAGCTTTTGATAATAAGCAATCACCTCGCTGTAAGTTGCGGTATAATTTTTATCCTTACTTAATTCAAATGGGGTTAACTGGGCCTTGGCACTAAAAAAAATGAAGCAGGTAAGCAATGCCGATAAAAGTGTTTTCATGAAAAGGGCTTTTGACAAATATAATTAGCGCGACCCAATAAAAATGTATCTTATTGGTTACCGGAAATAATTTCAGAAAAAACCAGTGCCATGGCTGCCTGTATAGCCATTCCGCGGGCAGAGGCCTATCCGTGTGCTAAGCGTGGTGCAGAGGCCTTTGCCCACATACTTCGACAGGGCTGCCAATGACACATTATGCAATTTGCTGATTATAAGATATTTGTAAAATGTCATTTTCAATGCGATTGTTTGCGCGCAAAAATAGATTACTCACCATGACAGCCCCTCCTGTTGTTCTTCCTTAAGAGTTTCGTAGAATCTTATATCTCAATATGATATGTAGTCTCTGCAAACCCATAATATTTATTTAAAGTAAATTTATTCCAAAGTTATCTGCCTCCTGATACTTTCTTCAAGCGATATGAAAGTTTCTGTGCGCTGGATGCCCTTCACACCCTGGATCTGCTCATTCAATACCTCGCGTAAATGGGTAGTATCATGACATACAATTTTGGCAAAAATACTCCATGCGCCGGTTGTATAATGCAGCTCCACTATTTCTTTTACAGTTTTTAATTGTTTAACTGCCTCGTTGTATTGCGAGCCTTTTTCCAGAAAGATCCCCAGGAATGCCGTTATATCATAACCTAATTTTTGCGGATCAACCTCTAAACTGGCGCCTTTTATAACCCCCATCTCCTCCAATTTTTTCATCCTCACGTGTATAGTTCCGCCGGAAACGATCAATTCTTT
>JAQBOS010000009.1 GCA_028287925.1 Mucilaginibacter sp.
TTTAGGTAGCTATTAGGCAAAGCAGGGTAATGCTCATACTAATGAATTCATGTGCTTATTAAGTTCATCTATTAATCGTTCGCGGTCACCAATCTCATATGGAACAACAATGACTCCGCCACCGGCCCACCATCTATTTATTTTAGTTGCTGATTTATTATATATCACAATAACGCCATTCTTTTTTTCAGTGAAGTTTACATTTTCCCAATAAATTTTTTTGTAAACCGTCATTGGGGCTTTAGATTCGATACCCGACTCATCGATAGTGAGCTTAAACTCTTTAACACTATGAGTCACTCTGCTATTGAGCCTAAATAAGATAATGACCACTACAGCAATCACAATGCACATAGCCATTAATGTTGGAAACAACGGATCAGTTCGGGTAAGTAACCCCTGTAAAATAATAATCAGTAAAATGATTGCCATTATTTTAATCAGGCGAAACATCATTTTTTTCGCAACAGTTTTTACCTGGATTTCATCAATAGTAAATGTACGGGACATGTGTTAATGTGTGTTTAAGTATGTAAAGATAATGACTGCGCATTAACATTGCTTAATATTTTGCCTCGGGTCTTGTCCTAAATTAGGTTTACCTCGCCCGTCACAGCAAGCACATAATCATTAAACCGAGAAATCCCTTTCCCACCTCCCTTTTTTCAACTCCCCATCCATGAACTATGAACCATCAACTATGAACTCCTCCCTCAACCCAAAAAATAACCACATTTAATTGTAAGTTAATTCAAAATAGTTGTAGCTTTAATTAAAAATACCTAAACATGAAAACATCAAATAAAGTTGCATTGGCAGGCAGCTACAAAAAGGCCCACTCCGGCGAAACCACTGCTAAATTAAACCGCAATACGTTTATAGAGGTAACCTTGCGCATCCGACGGAAAAAATCGATCGAATCAGTTTTAAATGCCGGCAAAAGGGTTGACCACGCCGATTACGAAAAAGAGTTTGGCGCTTCGCAAAAAGATGCAGACCAGGTGGAAGCTTTTGCCCGCCAATACAAGCTAAGTACGGTTGAGGTAAGCTTACCGCGCCGCACTGTTATTTTGCGGGGCAGCATTGCCAACATGGAGGCCGCATTTGAAGTTAACCTGTCAAAAGCTGTCGATTCGCACGGCGACGATATCAGGGTTAGAAAAGGCGATATTTACATCCCGGAAGCATTAAAAGATATAGTTGAAGGTGTTTTTGGTTTAGATAACCGTAAAGCCGCCAGGCCCCTGTTTAAATTATTAAAAAAGGCCGATGGCATTAGTCCGCATGCTTCGGTAAGCAGTTCATTTACGCCAAACCAGCTGGCCGGGATCTATGGTTTTCCGGCAGGCTTTAATGGCAAAGGGCAAACCATAGCCATTATTGAGCTGGGCGGTGGCTACCGCACTACAGATCTTACCAATTATTTCAAAAAATTGGGAATAAAAAAGCCTTCAATTAAAGCAATTTTAGTAGATAAGGGCAAAAATAGCCCGTCAAACGCCAACAGTGCCGATGGTGAGGTGATGCTGGATATTGAAGTGGCCGGCGCAGTAGCTTCAGGGGCTAAAATTGTAGTTTATTTCAGCCCAAATACTGACAAAGGCTTTCTTGATGCAATAACCAAAGCTGTGCATGATACAACGCACAAACCATCAGTAGTATCCATAAGCTGGGGCGGCGGCGAAGCCGTATGGACCCAACAATCATTAAACAGCTTTAACGAGGCCTTTAAAGCCGCTGCCGTGCTGGGTGTTACCATATGTGCGGCCGCAGGCGATAACGGATCAAGCGATGGTTTAACAGACAATAGTGTACACGTAGATTTCCCGGCCTCAAGCCCCTATGTACTGGCCTGCGGCGGAACCACTTTAAAAGTAAAGAACAATGTAATTACGTCTGAAACCGTTTGGCATGATTCGAACGATTCGGCAACCGGCGGTGGTGTAAGCAATGTATTCCCATTACCCGATTACCAGAAAAACGCCGGCGTACCCGCCGCCATAGGAACCAATTTTATTGGTCGCGGTGTGCCCGATGTGGCCGGCAATGCCGATCCAAATACAGGCTACAATGTACTGGTTGACGGGCAACAACTGGTAATTGGCGGCACAAGCGCGGTAGCACCATTATTTGCCGGACTGATTGCCTGCCTGAATCAAAAAAATGGTAAATGGTCCGGGTTTATTAACCCCACACTGTATGCGGCAAACCCATCGGTATGCCGCGATATCACCGTTGGTAACAACAGGACTACCACAGGTAACGCAGGCTACGATGCCCGCGTTGGCTGGGACCCATGTACAGGGCTTGGGGTATTCAGTAAGTTATAAGGGATTTATAAAACCCTTTCAGAGCCGGGAAAATCAAGAAATCCCTGGCCCTGAAAGGGTCTGACATACCAGCGCAGTGCAAAGCCCTGCGTTAAAATTATGGATTAATCACAACCCCATCTTAAGCTACCAAATTAGCCTCGGCCCCAAAAGCGTGGTCTACTACAATTTTCCAGGTACCGTCGGCTTGTTGCAGCATTACTTCAATACCTTTGGCGCTTATCTTTACTTCGTCGCCATCTGTAATGCTCCATTCAGATCTTCCTACGGCCATGCTCCCCGTCTGAAGGCAATAAACCGTTTTGATTTCCATTTTGCCCTTGATTGATAAAATGGCCGTTATTGCTTCCTCAAATCTATCTCTGCCTGATACCGGTTTTCCCGGCTCGGGCACAATAATGCCGGTAACATCGTACATATTCATTACTGTGGCAACATCGCCTGTGTTAAAAGCGGCTGCAAGTGTGGCGTGGGCATCTTCTGCTCTTTTTGGTAAGTTCATTTTTGTTTGATTTTTTATTGATGATTAGAAACTATTATAGAATTGATGAAAAATTATTGTCGCTGATAACTTTCTTTGCCAGTTTTGCAGCGTTATCATAAACCTTGTTAAAAAGGAACGGCCCCATGCTGATCCTTTTTACGCCCAGCAATCGCAGCTCCTCAAAACCAGGCAAATTTGGCATACACATTACGTTAATGGGGAGCCTGGTGGCGTTCACTACCGCTTTAATGTCAGTGCTGCCGGTAATACATGGAACAAAAATGCCATTGGCGCCTGCGCTTTCATAACTATTAATGCGGTTGAGGGTTTCGGTAAGCGCTGTGGGCATGCCAAGCAAAAAGCCGTCGGTCCTGATGTTTAAAAACAGCTGCAAATTGTTCCGGCTGATGTGATCTGCCACTGACGATAAAGTTCTTTGAAATTCGGCGACAGGTTGTAGCTGCCGGGTAGTGCCGGCAATGGTATCTTCCAGGTTTATGCCGGCAACACCGGCATCATGCAGCTTATTTATATTGTCAATAATCCCGGCTGTGGTGCGGCTGTACCCGCCTTCCATATCAACCGAAAAAGGGATGTTAACTACCTCAACTACTCTTTTAGCTACCTGAAGCAGAATCTCAAAAGGCAGGTTTTCTCCGTCGTCATACCCAAAGGTATTTGATAGTGCCTGGCTTGACACGCCAATTGCCTTATAACCATTGGCTTCAAATATCTTTGCGCTATTTACGTCCCAGATATTTCCCAGCAATAAAGGCGCTGAGCCTTGATGCAGTTGCGAAAATGTTTCGAATAAATTCATACAATAACTTTGTTTAATAATTAATTTTAACAAAGGTATTGAGCCGTCAAATCCGGAAATTGTACAAACCGGAACTGTCTTAAAATTTATTGAAGCAGCAGTTGGTTAACGGGGGTTATGTTTTCCATATAGGCCGAAGGGGTAACGCCGGTAAACGATTTAAAGTCTCTTATAAAATGCGATTGGTCAAAATAACCGCAGTTATAAGCTATGGAAGTAAGCGGTTGATTATTTTTTGCGATCAGCTTAAGGCTAAACTGGAACCGGCTTATTTTATCGAATGATTTTGGCGAGAGGCCCGTATGCTGATAAATTAACCGGTGTAAATAACGCGAAGTAATGCCGTGTTTTGAAGCAATATTATTGATGTTATTTTCGGTATGATCCTTTTTTATGCTCGTTAAAATATGGGCGACTTTATCAATCCTGAAAACTCTTTTTTCGTTACTGATCAGTCTTTTCAATAAAAAAGTTTCTATTAGCGCTATTCTTTGGGCTTCGTCTTTTGTGTCTAAAAGCTGCGCGTGTAAAATTTTTACCGGGCTGCCAATAACGTCATAAAGGTCAGAGATCTGATCGTTAAAAATACCTATCCCGTCATTAAAAAAATAAGCCGCCGAATGGGTGAAAAATTTAATGCCAAGCATAGTATGCCTGCCCTTTGATTTTATAGCCAGCGGTTTTGTGATCTGTCCCCAGAGTTCTATTTTCGGGGTTTTGAAGAATTTATCCTCAACTGCCGACTCCCATGTACCTTCGCCCAAATTAAAGATCACTTCCATATCACCGCTGGGGAATACGGTATCGTCAAATTCAAGATCTGAGTCCGATTCAAAAATATAGTAATGCCTTACGTATGGCTTTAAGATGTCTGATGGCGAAAAAAGCTTAAATTCCATGGTGCTATGCTTTTGCAACGTAAATTTAATGGTAAATATAATACACCACCAAATCTAAAAATTGTACAAATCGGACCAATTGCCTGTTTTTTACGCCATCCCTCACCTCCATCCGTAAACTATTTACTGTGTACTAAAAATTATCCTTGTTATACCCTCCGGCTACTTTCCTTCTATGAACTATGAACCATCAACTATGAACTTTCCCCTATTGCTTCTCCCACATGCCACTTTCCGGCTATGAACTATGAACCATCAACTATGAACTCTTTTTACTGCTGTTGTTGCTGCTGCTGGATCTCCATATACCGCTGGTAACTGTTCTTTTGCGCCGAGGTAACATGGGTTACC
>JAQBOS010000030.1 GCA_028287925.1 Mucilaginibacter sp.
ACCCTGCTTGATAGCACCAAAGCCCCCGATGTTGAGATAATTTTTATTTGTGCATGCGATCATTGCTATGTGCTTACCCTGTTGCAGATCATCGCCCTGAAAGAAATTCTGGAAGGTACCTTTGTGATGCTTGAGCTCAATAACATTATCCACGACAGGCTATTCCGCATTCCGGCCTAATATTTAGACTTATTACATATTGTACTATTATAATGTAATTGTTAATTTATAGCACTATTATTGTTATACTACATCAGTATTTACCAATAATTTGAAGAGCTATGAAAGATCTTATCAGAATTAAAACACTCATTTCAAGCGATATAGAAACCCTTTTAAACCAGCAGGTTAAAATGGAAGCCAATTCATCGTCAGTGTATTTATCAATGGCTTCATGGTGTAACCGTAATGGTTATGATTTTTCATCTGATTACTTTTTTAAGCAGGCTGAAGAAGAAAGACAGCACCAGCTTAAATTTTATAAATACATTTTAGATATGGGTGGTAATGCCGTATCGCCTGAGATAACAAACCTTAAACACGAATACAATTCTTTCAGGGAAGTATTTGAAGAAGCGCTTGACCAAGAAATTGCCGTAACTCAATCAATCAACAACATATATGCCCGCTGCCTTAAAACACAGGATTTTTTGACCATGGAATTTTTAAACTGGTTTTTAAAGGAGCAGCGTGAAGAAGAATACAAAGCACGCCGCGCACTTGAACTGTTTGATGTGATTGGCGAAGAAGGTACCGGCAGATGGCAGATTGACAAGCACGTTGGCGAAATAAAATATAACGGGCAGGCTTAATCGCTATTAATCTTTAAATCCAAGTAGTTTAAGTACTTCTTTTTTATGATATTCTTTTAGCCAGTTATTACCTGGCTGCAAGGCGCAGACCGGTGCATAATCACACCGGTCTGTGCAATCAGTACGGATCACTTCTATATCTTCTCCGGAGTGTTTTACATATGATTTTGCCAGCTTATACATTTCCTTTCCACCTCTTTTACCGCATTTGCTTCCTGTACATATATACAGCGCTTTATCGGGTACAGTAAATTTACTCATCGCTATTTTGGTTAAACCCTGTGTTAAGTATAAATAACGCCAGGGTTAAATTAAAGTTCGGCATTTTTATGCTATTTTATATAAAAAACAATTGCAGCTTTAGATGTATCTTATTCCAAGCAAACAATAAGAAGGGCAACCGCAATAACTTTCTGCACGTACTAATAAATACTGGCCTTAGCTTGACATTTCAGCTTTCAGCCCGTAAATTTGCAGCAGCATGTTAAAACAACTAACGGCTTATTTTCTCATCTTTTCATTGCTTGCAGTTAACTTCTCGCGGTTCTTTATTTTCGTGGGTTTTGAGCTGAACAAAAATTATATTGCCGCAAATCTTTGCGACAATCGTGATAAACCCTGGCTGCATTGTAATGGCAAATGCTACTTCGCAAAAAAAATTAAACAGGCCCAGGAAAATGAAAGAAAAGAAGCTGCCAAAGATAATTTTAGCCGCCTCGAAGTTTCTTTTTTCCAGGAACCCTTCAAATTAGCATTTATTGAACCTGTTATCTTAGATGATAATAAAGGTTCATTCCCTCAATACACCTATCAATATACAAACCATTATATTGATGCTATCTTCCGTCCACCCAAATCATTAGTATAATTTCTTTTATTCAAATCCACTCCCAGGCAGCTTGCTATACTGGTAATGTAGTGATTTGTATTGCCTGATTATGTTTCCAATTTGCCTGATTGATTTTAAATCAGCAGCTATTGGTGCATTATTTAACGCTAAATAATCTTATTTATACTAATACATGAATAAACGTGCACTCAAAAAAGTGTTATTGTTTGCTGCGGCATTTTTTACAATGCAGCTTGCAATGGCTCAGCATATTTTTAAAGGAAAAGTAGTTGATAATATTACCCATCAGCCGATAGAATACGCATTTGTTTATGCAAACAAACAATCTGCTGCAACTAACAAGTGGGGAAATTTTCAGCTCTCTTTAAAATCTGATACGGTTACTTTAACCATATCCTATATGGGTTATCAAAAAAAATCTGTGCAAGTTAAGAGCTCAGATCAAAGGATAGTTATTGCTTTAATCCATGGGCAGATCGACCTTAATGAGGTGGTGATCTCTCCGCATTTAAGCAATAATTCGTTCCATACGCTTAGCGCTTTGGATCTTAACTTAAGGCCAGTAAATTCATCGCAGGATTTGATGCGCCTGGTGCCTGGCTTGTTCATAGCGCAGCACATGGGTGGCGGCAAAGCGGAGCAGATCTTTATCAGGGGTTTTGATGCAGACCATGGCACGGACCTGAATGTTTCTGTAGATGGCTTACCGGTAAACATGGTATCGCACGTGCACGGACAGGGTTATGCAGACCTGCATTTTTTAATCTCCGAAACGGTAGCCTCCTATGATTTTGGTAAAGGCCCATATTATACGGATAAGGGCGATTTCACAACTGCCGGATATCTTAATTATGCAACTAAGGATGCGCTGGATAAAAGTATGGTCAGCCTGGAAGGTGGGCAATTTGATACTTACAGGGTTGCAGGAGTGATTGATCTGCTTGGGAGCAAAGCCAAACAAAATGGCGAGAATGCTTACATAGCGGGGGAATACAACTATACCAATGGCCCTTTCCAACTGGATGAACATTATAAGCGCTTTAACCTGTTTGGAAAATACACCAAACAGCTTGGTCAGAATAATAAGCTCTCCATCAGCGCATCCACCTTCAGCACCAGCTGGACACCATCGGGCGAGATCCCGGAGCGGGCAGTTGCTGCCGGAACAACTGCTATTGATGATAACGGCAATGCAATTAAAATTCCGGCAGCCGCAAATACTATCAATCGCTTTGGCACAATTGATAGCGCGCAGAATGGCAAAAGCATCCGCACCAATGCTATTGTAAAGCTTGCATCAGATCTAAAAAATAACTGGACGCTGGAAAATCAGTTGTATTATACCCATTATACTTTTCAGCTTCATGTAAACTCCACTTTTTTTGCGGAGGATAACGTTAATGGCGATGAAAGGTTTCAGAACGAAACAAGAGACCTATATGGCTATAACGGAAAGCTAAGTAAACGCAGCTATTTGGGCAATGCTTCACTGGTCTCAACTTTAGGCATCAGCGACCGTATGGACAGAACTTATGGAACTTTATACAGTAATGTTACAGAAAAATACCAGTTTTTAGATGCCATAAGCCAGGGCGATATCAAAGAAAACAACCTGAACGCTTATATTGACGAAACACTGGAAACCGGGAAATGGCTATTTAATGCCGGTGCAAGGGTAGATTACCTGCACTTTAATTTTCATGACAGCACACAAAATAAAGCAGTACTAAGTCCGAAAATAAACATTCAGTATACCGCTAATGAGCAGGTACAGTTTTATTTAAAAGCTGGTAAAGGTTTTCATTCCAATGATGCGCGTGCAGTAATAGGCAACAGCGGTTTACAAACCCTGCCTGCCGCTTATGGTGCCGATTTGGGATTAAACTGGAAACCCGCGCCTCACCTGTATATTAACGCCGCGCTATGGTACTTATACCTGCAGCAGGAATTTGTATATACTGACGATGGTACCATTGAACCGGGAGGCAAAACCCGCAGGGAAGGGATAGACCTTTCGGCGCGTTACCAGTTAACTAAATGGCTGTTTGCTGATTTGAATGTGAACCTTGCTAAACCACGGCTGGTGGGCGAAGCAAATGGCGAAAACTATTTACCGCTTGCTCCAACTTTTACCAGCACAGGTGGATTGGATTTTAAATTTAACAACGGTATTAATGGCGGCATCAGCTATCGCTATATGCACAAAAGGCCGGGCAACGAAAATTATACCCTAACTGCCGATGGCTATTATGTTACTGATCTGAAACTGAACTACACCCAAAAACGGTACGAGCTGGGTTTATCAATAGAGAACCTGTTGAACACCAAATGGAATGAGTTTGAAGCCGAGGAAGTAACCCAATTACGAAATGAAACCGCGCCTGTTGACCAGATGAGCTTTACACCGGGAACCCCGTTTTTTGCGAAGCTAAGGGTAGCGTTTTTCTTTTAAACAGTTATAAATAAATTAAGCATTGATCTCAAATAAATATATCCTGTTGGTATTAAGTATGCTTCGCCGGGGAATCATTTATCTTATAATGATTTCTACGCTGGCGGCTAACTTTTCACGGTTCTTTATCTTCGCGGGTTTTGAGCTGAACAGGAATTATATTGCCGCGAATCTTTGTGAAAACATTGATGAGCCCTGGATGCATTGTGAAGGTAAATGCTATCTTGAAAAGAAAATTAAACAAACACAGGAAAGTGAAAAGAGTGATGAACACCAGTCGCAAAAAAATCTTTTCCAGGAGGCGGCTATCAATAATTCATCGCCAATAAAATTTCAAAACCAACTACTTCTTATTATTAATACACCTTACCATTCAGGTGGGTTAGCCCAATTTAACGGAACTTTGTTCCGCCCTCCGCAGTTAGGATAAATATCTTTTTTCTTGAGTTTATTAAATCATCTGCATTTGCTTAAGGTAGCCTATGCTTTAATAATTTCTGTAATCCATCATTATTTATGGCTCGAAAAAGCGATCCTTTTACCCAAAGGATTGGGACGGCCGTGGTTTGATGGTTTGAATAAACGTGCATGGCTTTTATTGCCGGCATAATTACATACAAATACATTAAAGGGGAGTCTGCTCCTCAACATTTATATGAAACGATATTTAATCCTGGTTATATTTTTATCCATTTCCGCATCACTCACATTTGGTCAAACAATAAAGGGAACGGTTACTGATGCGCTTACGCATGAAGCCCTGCCTGGTGTGATGATCTGCAATGTTGATAGCATTAATACAACATCAAAAGCTTTTGCAAAAACAAACACTGCGGGGAAGTTTGAAATTTCAATTACCGGTATCAGTCAGCTAAAGTTTACAATGATAGGCTATACCGATAAGCTGATGAAATTAGAAAACCTTGCAAACAGCAAAGGCTTAAGCATTGTCATGGAGCCTTCAACGCTTGATCTGCAACCCGTAATAGTAACTGCCAGCCGCGAAAAGCAGGCGCGCCGGGAAGCGCCGATTGCCATAACCCAGATAAACGCTACCCAGATAAAAGATACAAAGGCAACTGCCCTGTATCAGCTTTTAAATAAAGTAGCAGGGGTATATATGGTAAACCTGGGTAACGAGCAGCATACCATGGCTATTCGCCAGCCAATTACTTATAATGCGTTGTATTTATATATGGAAGATGGGTTGCCCATTCGCCCAACAGGGATCTTTAATCATAATTCGCTGTATGAGATTAACATGTCGGGCGTAAAGGATATTGAGGTGATCAAAGGTCCCGCATCATCATTATATGGCAGCAATTCCATTGGCGGTGCAGTAAACTTTATAACCCAGGGACCGCCAACAGGTTATGCCGGTGATGTATCCATCCAGGGCGATAATTACCATTACAAAAGGGTGGATGCCGATGGTGGCTTTACGTCTGGCAAGTTTGGCTTATATGCAGGCGGTTACATTGCCCATCAAAAAGATAGCTGGCAGGATTATTCCGACTTTGACAAATACTCGGGCAACATTAAAACCACGTATGATTTTAATAACGATACCAAACTAACCACCGAAGTATCATACAATAACCTGGATACGCAAACACCCGGCAGTTTGGATAGCGCCCATTTTTATAACAAAAGCTATGGTAGCAACCAGCGC
>JAQBOS010000580.1 GCA_028287925.1 Mucilaginibacter sp.
TATTAAATGCAGGCAGCAAGGCGCCGGCTAAAACCAATGCTACCACAATAGCCAACAAAGTAAGGAGGAATGATTCGCCGATAAACTGCCGTATCAATACTCCTTTTACGGCACCCATTACCTTGCGCACGCCAATTTCCCTGGCCCGCTTTACAGATTGTGCGGTGGTGAGGTTCATGAAATTGATGCAGGCTATCAACAATACAAAAACGGCGATAATGCTGAATAGCCGCACATATTCAATACGCCCCCCGGTTATTTCACCATTTACAAAGTTGGAGTGCAGGTAAACTTCATTGAATTTTTGCAATGCATGCTCAACCCGGTATGATTTACTGCGTTTGCTATACGTTTCTAAAAGATGCGTCATTTTGCTGTTAACCGATGAAAAATCGGCATCCTTGCGCAGTTGTACAAAGGTTAGCGGGCCACTGTTATCCCAGCGTTTTGAACCGGGATATTCTGCAAGGTAAGCATCCCAGTTTATTAAGTATTCAAATTTACGCAATGAGCTTTCCGGCAGATCCTTAAATACTGCTGTAACGGTAAAATCTTTTTTATTTTCAAACCGGATGGTTTTCCCCATGGCATCACCAGGACTTGCAAAAAACATAGCAGCCATTTTTTGCGAGATGGCAATGCTCAATGGAGAGTTTAAAGCATCATTAACCGATCCTTTTATAAGCGGGTAACTGAACATTTTAAAAACATCGGCCCCGGCAAATGTGCCGCTCAGTTTTAGAATTTTGTTATTGGCCCTGAAAGTATGATTATCGTTCCCGTCGCCCATGTTAATAGCATGCTCAACCCCGGGCAGCACTTTTTTTAACTCTTCGCCAAGCAAAGCAGGAGTATCATAATTACCATCTATCTTATGGTCGTAATATTCCCTTTCGTAAACTTTATACAAACGATCGCCATTTACGTGATAAGCGTCAATACTTAATTCATTTTGTACCCATAATAAAATCAATAAACTGCAAGCAAGGCCAACGGAAAGGCCGGCAATATTTATAAATGTGTGCGCCTTGTTTTTTACAAGATTACGCCAGGCGATTTTTAAATAATTCTTTATCATTGTTATTGGTTATTTGTCATTGGTCATTAGTGCGTCTGGCAATTGGGGCATTGGTCACTTAACAAATCAAGAGGTTTTACGAATGATCCAATGACCAATGATTAAACTACTCAGAACGCAGACTCTTTATCGGGTTAATCAGTGCCGCCTTAATTGCCTGAAAGCTTACGGTTGCCAAAGCTATTAATATGATTAATCCGCCTGAGATAACAAAAACCCACCACTGCACCGGTGTGCGGTAAGCAAAGCCCTGCAGCCATTTATTCATGGCATACCAGGTTAGCGGGGTAGCAATAAACAGGGCAATTATTACAAGCAACAAAAACTCCTTCGACATTAAACCAAACAGCGATCGCACGCTTGCGCCAAGCACCTTGCGGATCCCGATTTCTTTAATCCGCTGCTCTGCAGTAAACATGGCTAAACCAAGTAAACCCAGGCAGGATATAAATATAGCCAGGAAAGCAAATGCGTTTGACAGCTTATTAATGATCTGTTCGTTTTGATATAAG
Organism: Mucilaginibacter sp.; assembly: GCA_028287925.1. Lineage (GTDB taxonomy): Bacteria > Bacteroidota > Bacteroidia > Sphingobacteriales > Sphingobacteriaceae > Mucilaginibacter. The sequence goes on from JAQBOS010000580.1 coordinate 1,591, forward strand.
TTTTGATATTGCTGATCAACAAAATAATAAGATGGCGGAAATGCCGGATTGAGCCGTTTGCATAAACTTTCAATAACGGTTACAGCCTCCCGGGTTCTTCCGGGCTGTGTTCTTATTAATACAGACCCCGGTACATTTTCGCCATATTTGAATACCATAGGCCCTATTGCCGTATGCATTGAATGGAAGTGAAAGTCCTTAACCACGCCTATGATCTTGCCTCTTTTCCCAAACAAGGTAAATGGCTGCCCGATAGGGTCTTTATAGCCTGTTTCTTTTATGGCCGATTCATTCAATACATAATTAGCAGTATCCATAGGGAAATCTTTTGAAAAGTCGCGACCGGCAAGTAACGACATTTTCATGGTTTTCAGGTAATCATAGCCCACTCCCATCTGCGTAAACATGGCAACGTTGGTGGTATCCTTGCCTGTCCAGTAAACTGCGCCTGTGCTGCCATAAGTATCTGTTGGCGGGGCGCTCACACGGCTCACCGATTGTATGTTTGACGTATTTAACAGTTCATTTTTTAACAGCTGATATTTTGACTCAAGTTCACCCTCCATCACTACCAGCACCAGATTTTCCTTATCATAGCCCAGGTTCCTTGATTGCACAAAACTCATTTGCCTGGATACAATGATAGTACCGGTTATCAGTATAACAGACAGTACAAACTGGAATACAACCAGCCCCTTGCGGAACATGGTTGTGCCTGAATCTAATTTAAGTGTGCCTTTTAATACTTTAACGGGATTGAACGAGGATAAGAATAGCGCAGGATAACTGCCGGAAATCAACCCGGTTATTAAGGTGATCAGCACCAGCTTTATCCAGAAAGATGCCTGGTTAAAAGGCAATTCAATTTGTTTTTGGGTTACCTGGTTAAACAGGGGCAGCAATAATATCAGCAACACCAGCGAAACAACTACTGCCATTGCTGTAATTAATAACGACTCGCTTATAAATTGCCAGATCAGGGATGACCGCAATGCGCCTACCACTTTCCTTACACCTATCTCCCTGGCCCGTTTTACCGAGCGCGCAGTAGTAAGGTTCATGAAATTTATACAGGCGATGAGTAAAATAAAGATGGCGATAATGCTGAAAAGGCGCACATATTCAATCCGCCCGCCATCGGGTTTGCCGTTATCAAGGTTATTATGCAGGTATGATTCGGCAAAAGGCTGCAAAGCCAGGTCGACATAATACGGGGATGCTTTACGGTTTACGTGAAAATAAAGGTCGTAGAAATTTGTTACTTTTTTATTGACCAATGCGGCATTGGCATCCTTTCGGAGCATAACATAGGTAGGCGGCCCGGTGTTCCCCATTTCCCTGGCCCAGGGATTATTGGTTAAAAATGCCTCCCAATTTGTTAAAAACTCAAACCTTTGCGAAACGTTTTTTGGTAAATTCTCAAATACGGCCGATACCATAAAGTTTTTACTGTTTTGGTAACGGAGGGTTTTACCCATAGCATTTTCAGGGCTTCCGAAAAACTGTTCAGCCATTTTTCTTGATATAGCGATAGCAGCCGGTGAGTTCAGCGCAGTTTGTGCCGAGCCTTGTAAAAGAGGATAACTAAACATCTTAAAATAATCTGCGCCCGCTGAGTTACCATTTATTTTAAGCGTCTTATCCCCAACCCGGAAAACGCTGGATTCGCCAAATCCCATGCCGGTTGCATACTCAACCTCGGGGATCACCTTTTTCATTTCATCAGCTAAAATGCCGGGCGTGTCATAGGTCCCATTTATTTTATGGTTATTATGCACAACCCCATACACTGTAAACAAGCGATTGCTGTTTTTATGAAATCCATCAATGCTTAACTCATTTTGCACCCAGAGTAAAATAAGCAGGCTACATGCAAGGCCTACCGAAAGGCCGGCAATGTTAATAAACGAATGCGACTTGTTCCTTAACAAGTTGCGCCAGGCTACTTTTAAATAGTTCTTTATCATGGTTATTGGTCATTAGTCATTAGTCATTAGTCATTAGTGCGCCTGGCAATTAGGGTATTGGTCAATTAACAAATCAAGAGGTTTTACGAATGACCTAATGACTAATGACCAATGACCAAACTACTCGGAACGCAAACTTTTTACCGGGTTGATCAAAGCAGCTTTTAAGGCCTGGTAACTTATAGTTAACAGGGCAATAATTAACGTCAGCCCCCCGGCTGCAACAAATATCCACCCGTTAATGTGAATTCTGAAAGCAAAGCCTTGCAGCCATTTATTCATTATAAGCCAGGATACAGGAGTAGCAATAACAGATGCTAAGATCACCAGCTTTACAATATCAGTAGACAGCATCATCACAATATCAGAAACATTAGCGCCAATTATTTTTCTTACACCAATTTCCTTGCTGCGTTGTTCGGCAGTAAACATGGCGAGCCCGAGTAAACCTAAACACGATATAAATATGGTCAGGAACGAAAAGGTATTAGAAAGCCTGCTGATTACCTGCTCATTATTATAAAGTTTCTGATATTCTTCGTCGGCAAACAAATATTTGAACGGGAATTTGGGTTCCATTTTTTTAAATACGTTTTCTATCCCTGAAATGGCCAGTTTGGTTTTGCCAGCTTCGGTTCGTACGATGACAAGGCCACCGTCCCAACTGATGTTTTCACCTGTAAAACCAATAACAAGCGGTTGTATGGGATCATGCAGCGATTGAAAATTAAAGTCCTTTAATACGCCAATTATTTTGCCGCGATGCTCAAAGAACGTAAGTGGCTTACCAATTGGATTTTTGTAGCCGATCATTTTCAATGCAGTCTCATTAATGATATAAGCTGCACTGTCAGAAGGAAAATCTTTGGAAAAATCACGCCCCGACAACAGTTTCAGGTTCATTGTTTTGAGATAATCATAACCCACACCGTTGTGAATGGCGACAACCTTTGTTGCTGGATTTTTACCCTCCCAATCAAGATTATAAACATGTGCGCCAATTTGTGTAGGAATCTGATTGCTGTAGCTCAAGGATTTAATGCCGGGTAAAGCAGAAAGCTGCTGCTTGAAAACAGAAAATTTGTGTCCTAAATCCCTTTCAATTGGGATGTAAACCAGGTTTTCCTTATCGAAACCTAAATTCTTTGCCTGCACATAACTCACCTGTTGCGCTATAATAATGGTTGAAATAATAAATATGATAGAAAGCACAAACTGAAAAACAACCAGCCCCTTACGGAAGAGCAAAGCACCGGAACCGAATTTAAGCGATCCTTTCAAAACTTTAACAGGGTTAAGTGATGATAAGAACAAGGCAGGGTAGCTGCCTGCTACTATTCCGGTTAGCAGTAATAAGCCACCCGCGTTAAACCAAAATGTTAAAGAAGAAAGCGGCAAGACTATTTGCTTTGCGGTGACCTGATTGAAAACAGGTAATATTACAACGACTAAAAATAAAGCAAGTACAAAAGCGAAAAAGGCCAGCAGCACAGATTCGCCGATAAATTGCAGAATGAGCCAACCCCTTATTGCGCCAACCGCTTTACGAATGCCTACTTCTTTAGATCGTTTAACTGATCTGGCTGTTGCCAGGTTCATAAAGTTGATACAGGCGATCAGCAAAATAAAAACGGCTATAATACTAAAGAGCCTGACATATTCTATCCGCCCGCCATCGGGTATGCCATTTTTAAAGGTGGAGTTCAGGTACATCTGGTCAAAACGCTGTAACCCTAATTCGAGATGAAAGCCGGAACCATTGGAAGTTAAATACGGTTTAATGAAATTCTTAATTTTTGCCTCTACTTTTATGGGATCGGTACCATCCTGTAATTCAATATAGGTAGCCGGGCTCCGGTTGAGCCAGTCCTTTAACCAGGTTACGGATGTTAACAAATACTGCCAGTTGAGTGCATAATCAAACTTCTCAGAAGCATAGGAAGGCAGATCTTCAAAAACAGCGGATACCCTAAAATCAATTAAATTATTAAATCTTATTGTCTTGCCGATTGCCTTTTCCGGGCTGCCAAAAAACGCGACCGCCATTTTTCTCGAAAGGGCAACAGCATCCGGTTCTGTTAAAGCGGTTGCTTTTGTGCCTTGCAATAAATGATAATTAAAAATTTTAAAAAAGTCAGAATCAGCATAGCAGCCTTTTTCATTGATATTTTTTTGTCCGGCGCTAAAAAGGATTTCTTGTGCACTCCAGAAACCGCTGGCGTATTTGATTTCGGGAATATTGCGCTTTAGTTCGGCAGCAAGCAAGCCGGGAGTAAAATGCCCGGCGTCTATCTTACCTTCAGAAAACACACGTTCGTATACGCCATAAACAGCCTTATTTTCCACAAGAAATTTGTCAACCCGCTTTTCATCATGCACCCACAGAAAGATGAGGATGCTGCAAGCCATCCCGATAGCCAGGCCAACGATATTGATCAATGAGAATAATTTATTCCTTGTCAGGTTCCTAAATGCAGTCTTCAAATAGTTCTTTATCATGATATTGGTCATTAGTCATTGTGTCATTGGTCATTAGTGCGCTTGGCAATTGAGGCATTGGTCAATTAACAAGTCAAGAGGTTATACGAATTACCTAATGACTAATGACCAATGACTAAACTACTCCGATCGCAAGCTTTTTATAGGGTTTATCAATGCCGCTTTTATTGCCTGGAAGCTTATGGTTGCTAACGCGATGAGGACAATTAGAACTCCTGAAAGCGCAAAGATCCACCACTGCACAGGCGTATGATAGGCAAAGGACCGAAGCCAGTAGTCCATAGCATATGAAGCAACGGGGATGGCAATTAATAATGCAATAATCACCAACACCAAAAACTCCGACGACATAAGCGTAAACAGTGATACTACGCTGGCGCCCAATACTTTGCGGATACCAATTTCTTTCGTCCGTTGTTCTGCAGTAAACATAGCAAGGCCCAATAACCCTAAACAGGAAATGAATATAGCCAGGAATGCGAATGCATCCGAAAGCTTGCTTACAATCTGCTCGCTGTTATACAGTTTGTTGTATTCATCCTCCGAAAACGTGTAGGAGAACTGGAAGTTAGGGTTCAACTCTTTTGAAAGCTTTCCCAAACTGGCTAATGCTTCTTTGGTTTTTCCCGGCTGGGTTCTTACCAGCGCAATTCCACTGCCCGCCTTTTCTCCGTAATACAGGATCAAAGGTTTAATTTTATCATGCAGTGAGCTGGAATGAAAATCCTTCACAACACCAATTATCTTTCCTTTGTTGCCCCAAATGGTTAAAGATCTGCCGATAGGGCTTGTATACCCTAATCTTCTTACAGCCTCCTCGTTAACAACATAACCTGCAGAGTCCGTGGCAAAATCCTTTGAAAAA